>JAJBBD010000001.1 GCA_020532355.1 Candidatus Cloacimonadota bacterium
ACATTCTGGTAGGCTCGAGTTTGAGCACAATGGCAGGTTATTTAACGAAGCCGACGTCAGAGGTATTTGCGGAGTTGGAGAAGGCACTAAAACCGAGGATCTCACTCTGATTGGAAAATTTGGGATAGGATTCAAATCTGTTTATGCAATCACCAACAACCCAGAAGTCCATTCTGGTAAAGATCACTTCAGGATAGAGCATTATGTCAGGCCTTATGACTGTGAAGAAAAGACTCCTGCTAAAGGGCATGATACATTGTTCATCTTCCCTTTTGATCGGGAAGATGTTGATGCCCCAATGGCCTTTGATGAATTGCAAGAATCTCTGAAGAATATGCCCACTCACACGATCCTCTTCTTAAGGCATATTAAGAAGATTAACATAAAAATAAACGGTGATGATTGCCTCACTCTTTCCAAGCAGATTGCTGCAAATCATTCAGACGGAACAAGTGAAGTCGTATTAACCAATGGCAAGTTTCATAAGGATAACTATTTGCTATTCTCAAAGCCTGTTCCGTTTAGCAAGGCAGATTTATCGGTTGAGATATCTTACCAGTTATCCAAGGAGGGAACACCGATTAGACCCTGGAATACTTCTCTTGTAGTATTCTTTCCCACGGAAAAGCCTACTAATCTGGGTTTTCTGATTCAGGGACCATATAGAACTACGCCTGCAAGAGACAACATTCCTGCTAAGGACGAATTTAACAAACAACTCATAGAATTGACCGCAGAACTTATGGTGGAATCTCTTGTGTGGTTAAGGGATAATAGCTATCTTAATGAGAACACATATGACTTGCTTCCCCTGGATGAGACATACTTCCCTTCTGGATCGATGTTCCGGCCTTTTTACGATAAGCTTGTTAAGGCGTTCTCAACTTTAAGCCTATTAATGACAAGTACAATGAACTCGACAGGAGCTGTTGTATACAGCCTTAGCCAAGAAATCGCCATTGCAAGAAGTGCTGACTTAAGACAGTTAGTGGATAATTGCCTGCTAGTCGATCTGACCAAGGGAAACATCAAATACTGGCTCAACGGGGCAATAACTGAACAGACCAAACCAACTTTGTATAAGTATTTGAAAGAACGATTGGGACTCAAAGAATGGCGGCCTGAGGACCTGATTTTGAGGTTGGACACTAGTTTTATCAGTAAGAGAGACGACAAGTGGTTGATTAAGCTGTATAAACTCATTCAGTCTCAGAGACAGTGGTTCTCCATTCTACAAGGCCACAAATTGCAATCAAGATCAGATACTGTACAGAGAGTACCCTTTTTAAACAAAGAAATCATACGCCTACAGGACGGGAGCCATGTCAGACCTTATAAATCACCAAACTGCTTGGAATCATCGGCGTATTTGTCAACCGCGGAAACCTCAGATTTTCCAATTGTTAAGCTATCACTTCTGCTGGACCCTGACGGACGAGAGTTTTTCAAAGCTTTAGGATATTCAGAACCAAGTGATATTGAGTACGTTATTGAATTTGTACTATCAGAACTAGAAGACAACAAAAACAACCATATTGACAACGAATACCTGATAGAAAGAGCTAAAAGAATCATCAAAGCTTGGGATGAAGCAAATAAGGAGCAAAAGAGTATCATCATCAGTAAAATTGGTAGTCACAAGTGGCTCCCAGTTCACAGTTTTTCAGACCATGTAACGTTTCATGTTGTTAACCATATGTGCTGCTACATACTCAATGAAGATACAAAGCTGTTCTTGGCGGGGAGCAATGACTTTTACTACGTGTGTAATGGGCTAATGGATTATTTCGAGGTACTGGTGGGAATGGGAGTAAAAAACAGTATTAAAGTGAATTATAGAAAGCCTAATAGCAGTGGCCATGTGTTTTTAAAAGGACTGTGGGGAGATCATGAAAGAGGATTGGATGGATTCGATCCAAAAGCTGATGTCGATGGTTTACGTTACGCCGTATTGGCAACCATGAGTAGCCACGACATAGATAGGGCAACATTCATCTGGAATAGAATACTTGTTCCCCACAAACACTTGATCAAAGGGCAAATTGAATATGCATCACATCAGAGTTACGACAATTCAACCAAAAGGCCAAGTATGTCCGCAATGGCAAACAAAGTAATGGATATTGCATGGATTCCTGGGGTAAATGGTACCTATTACAAACCTAGTGAGTTAGCCCTGACGGATCTTCCTGATGGCTTCAAGCTGGATAAAGATCTTGCAGAAGCCCTTGGTATGAAGGTTGTCGATTATGATCCAATTGATGAACTAGCTGACAAGATAAGGTTTCCTAGGGATTTAATGCGGAAGGTCCTTGAACGTCCAGATTTGCTTCCGGATGTTGTTGACAAGCTGAGGAGTTTTTTCGAAAAAGCTGAACGGGAAATCCCCATTTATGACGACAGTTCAAATACACAGCCTGAATTCCCCAGTCACTCCGTTTTTGACTCCCAAAGACGTAAAGAATCTGTGGCTGAGAGCATTCATCAATCCCCGGATAAATACTATGAAAAAAGAGAACGTAGTGTTAGGATGTCGGATAATGCATTAAACAAAGAAGCTTATTTAAAGAACTTCTATACCAATACCAATGATGAAATGGTCTGCCAATTATGCAAAAAGATCATGCCTTTTAAGAAAAGGAACGGTGAGTACTACTTCGAAGCTGTGGAGTTGCTTACCAAAGAACTGATCAGCAAAGAGAGTGAAGCTTTGTATCTTGCTCTTTGTCCCATTTGTGCGGCTAAATACAAGGAA
>JAJBBD010000002.1 GCA_020532355.1 Candidatus Cloacimonadota bacterium
ATTTTTGCACGAGATATCTATTTTTAGGGCTTCTTCTGGCTTGCACCACACTTGTAGCATAGGACTCTGCTCTATGCCCTATAACTCAACGGTCTTATAAAAAAGGATCTCCGGTAAGGGGGGATAATCCGAAGATCCTTTGCTTGATGAATGCAGTAACAAGCTCTTGGGGGAAGAGTTGTTTTCTGCTGAGATTAGGAAAATTAATCTAATGCTTTTAAGAAGCTTGGCACATCTGTTCGTAAAGACTTCATGCGATTACTATCATCCTGAACATCATTTGATGCAGCTTCTTCTTTATTGTTTTTATTTATCCCAAGATTATTAAATATATCTTTGATGTCGTCTTCTATGGAAGCGGCAGCTTCTGTTTTGTTGGGATTTGTTTTTGGGGTTTCAAAAGAAGGGAAATCTACCACGTTTGCCATTTGGGTATTCTTGTCTAATCCGGTTGCAATTATGGTTACCGATATCTTACCGGTCATGCTATCATCCAGGATAACTCCCATAATGATGTTGGCGCCTTTGCCGGTTTCATTTACAATAACGTTCGATACTTCTTCAAATTCGCTCATCAAAATATCTTGTCCGCCGGTTATATTAAGCAGTAAGGATTGGCAACCTGCCAAGCTGACATCTGCCAGAAGCGGGTTGTTTATTGCCATGCGGGCAGCGTTTATGGCTCGGCTTTCACCTTCGGCAATACCGGTGCCCATCAAGGCGTAGCCCATATTTTGCATAACTGTTTTTACATCGGCAAAATCAACGTTGACCAAACCGGTAATAGTAATGATGTCGCTCACGGCTTTTGCCGCTTCATAAAGCACATTATCGGCATTATTGAAGGCAGCTTTTAAAGTGGCATTTCCATATATTTCACAGAGTTTTTCATTGGGAATTACAATGAGGGTATCTACATATTCACTAAGATGGCGAATTCCATGATCTGAGTTCTCGGCACGTTTTTTCCCTTCAAAGGGGAAGGGAGTTGTAACAATACCAAGAGTTAAAATGCCCATCTCGCGGGCAATTTTGGCTATAATAGGAGTAGCCCCAGTTCCAGTTCCACCACCCATGCCTGCAGCTAAGAATACCATATCGGCACCGTCCAGATGGGACTTTATGTCGTCTTTAGACTCTTCCGCACTGCGAGATCCCACCTCCGGATTTGCTCCGGTGCCAAGCCCGCGCGTAAGTTTTTTTCCTAATTGCAGTTTCATCTTAGCTTTGCTTTTGGTAAGATCGTCGGCATCGGTATTTGCGGCAATGAATTCCACACCATTAAGCTCATTCTCAATCATGGTATTAATGGCATTTCCCCCCGCTCCGCCAATTCCAATAATCTTGATGTTGGTTCCCACTTGTGCTGGTCTTTCATCAAATTCAATCATTATTCCCCCTTAGGTAAAGTCTTTAATTATTTTTTTGAGTTTATCTACAAATTTACTGTTGCCCAAATTTGAAAGATTTAGGCTGCGAGATTGTGGTTCGTTTTCAAAGCCTGCGGCATAGTATAAAATCCCCACTGCAGTAGCAAAAGCAGGATCGTCCAGGCGAGAACAGCCACCTTCCAAACGAGAAAGATCTGGATTTGCAATTTTTACCTGCAAATTGAAGGCATTGTATATGGCTGTATCCATTCCCTGTAGTTTTGCACTGCCGCCACAAAGAATTACGCCAGCAGTAACCAATTCTGGAGTGTAGAAATCTTTACTGCGATTATAACACATTGCCAGCATTTCCTCTACGCGATGTTGTATAACATGGCTCACTAGGTATTGGGGACGGCGAGATCCTGCTCTGCCGCTAATACCCTCTACTTCTATTTCCAAAGATTGATCTACATCGCTGGCAATTGCATTTCCAAATTGAGTTTTGATGTATTCTGCACTTGCCAAAGTGGTTTTTAGCCCAATTGCCAAATCTTCGGTGATAGATTGCCCCGCCATAGGTATAACCAAAACCTTTTCAAGGGCACCCCTGTTATATATGGAAATATCGCAGGTTCCACCGCCTACATCCATAAGAATTGCACCCAGCCTGCGCTCATCCTCCGAAAGTATGCTGCTGCTAAGCGCAACATGGGTTAGCACATAGTTATCGGGATCCATTTCGTAACCGGCAAGCTCTATGCATTTACTAAGATTTCGCATTGGTGTAAGTTCGGAAAGAATGGTGAGCACTTTTGCCGTAAGATGAAATCCACTCATATTAACCGGATTGTGGATGTCGTCTTGCGAATCGATTATGTAATCGTGAGGGATACCGTGCAATATTTTGTGACGTTCATAGCCCTTTTGGATTTTGATGCTATTTTTGGCATCGTTGATTACTTGTTCTACGTGTTCTATGGATATTTCACCGGGTTCATTTGGAGTTTCGGAGGGGATGGAGATTCTGCCATCACCCAATTGGGTGCGAATGTGATCTCCGGTGATGTTGGTATAGATGTTTTTGGCATCTGTATCGGCAGCTTTTTCTGCATCCGAAATAGACTTACTTATTTGCTCGGAAAGGGCTTGGATATCTTTTACGATGCCTCGTTGAATACCCTCAGAAGAACATTCCCCTATGCCCAAAACTTCCAAGCGCTCTCCAGCAAGGGTTTTTGCAATAACGGTTCGCACCATTGTGGATCCGATATCTAAAGCCGTGATTATGCTGCTTTTCATTTGTTTCCTGCCTTTACGACTACTTGGTTATCATAACGGAGGTCAACCACGCTACGACGGGCTATATTACCGTTATCTTGAACAAACTGATATCGCCTCAGTTGGTTTGCAATGTCCTTATCTCCCGGGATAATTCGCGTCCCAAAGCGGGAGTCTATGATATTTATGGTGTCATCTATCATATAGTATTCAGATATGATGGGCAAATAATCTGCTGCTTCCTTCATGATAGTAAGATGAGTTTGAAGGATACGAGACAAATCAGGTTTTGTGAGTTTCATTCCCGGTTTTAGCTGTTCATCTTTGTAATACGAAGAATATATTGGGATATCTTCTTTATATACTGGACTATATCGTTCCAGTACAATCGCTTCGGCATCGATGGGGTGGAGGTTGCCCTCAAAGCTTTTTACATATAAGATGCCCTTGCGCTCGGAAATTTGGATCTTGATTGTATTGAGCAAATGCCGCTTGACTCTAATATCTTTAATGCGAGATATAGAAGCAATATCTGCCGTAATCTTTCTTTTGGGTACACGGAATAAATTCATGCCGAGGTACTGGTTACAACGATTTATCAAAAGAGAATCCGGTATTGCAGTATTGCCTTCAAGAGAGATATTTTTAACCTCTAAAAAGGGAAGGTGCCGCAAGGCGTACCAAGCTCCTAAGCCAAGCCCGATTACAGCGATCAGGCAGAGGCTAAAATAGAGATAATATCTGCTATTTCCGCGGCGCTTTCTTTCCTTCATTTTGATACCTTATTATTTTGTAAGTAATTACAGCTTTGACAAGCCATTTTGTGAAAAGAGAATAAAACTCATAAGTTACTACTTTTTTTAACTTTACTGATTGTGTCAACTCTTTTTTTGAGTTGCTGCAAGATTTCCTCACCATATTGCCAGATGTTCCCGGCTCCAATTGTTATTAAAATGTCATTTGGTTTAAGCAGGGCAATAGTTTCGGATACTATTTGCGCATTGTCTTCAATTGTGTGTACTTGATGGTGACCACTTTGTATGGCAACATCGGCAATAAGTTTTGACGAAACTCCGGGAATCGGTAATTCACGGGCGGGATAGATTGGTGCGAGAATAAGGCAATCGCAGCTAAAAAATGCTTTACCAAATTTCTTATATAGATCGCGGGTTCGAGAATACAAATGAGGTTGGAACAAGGCAACAATGCGGCGATCTACGCTATCTTTAAATCCTTCCAGTGTAGCGACGATCTCGGTGGGATGGTGGGCATAATCGTCATAAATAGTAATGTCTTTAACTTCACCTTTTAGTTCGAAGCGACGGTAAACGCCACTAAATGAAGCCATTCCATCTTGGATACTTTTAAAAGGAAGATCCAATTCCAATCCTATTGATGCTGCTAATAGAGAGTTTTGGATATTGTGTTTGCCCGATACTTTCATGCTTATTTTGCCCAGCTTGTAGCCTTTATAAGATAGATCGTAGCTGGTGGTAAAATTCTTCATCACAATATTGAGGGCTTGCACGTCTGCTTGTCTGGAAAGCCCATAGGTAACTATCTTTTTGTTGATTTGCGGTAAGATGGTTTGCACTCCAGGATCGTCCAGACAGGCAATTACGCTGCCAAAGAAAGGAACTTTATTGGCGTACTCAATAAAAGCACCTTTTATGTCATCCAAATTGCGATAGCAATCCAGATGGTCTTCATCTACATTTGTAATACCGGCTATGCAGGGAGTAAGCGATAAAAAAGAATGATCGTATTCATCAGCTTCCACCACGATATATTTTCCAGAGCCCATCACGTTGTTAGAGCCAAAGTTTTTTACTTTACCACCAACAATAATGGTAGGGTCTAATCCTGCCGCTTCTAATACAAGTCCAGCCATAGAAGTGCTGGTGGTTTTGCCATGAGTGCCCGAAACACCAATTGAAAAGCTCATACGAGTGATTTCTGCCAGCATTTCAGCTCTGCGGATAACAGGGATTCTCATTGCTTTGGCGGCAATAATTTCGGGATTGTCGTCTTTAACGGCAGATGATTTTACTACGACATCTGCATCGTGCACCAAATCCGGATTATGTCCTTCGGTAATCTTGATGCCCAGGTCTTCTAGATGAGCCGTAATATCGCTCTTTTTCATATCCGATCCGCTAATTTCAAGTCCCTGATTGAAGAGGAATTCGGCTATTCCACTCATACCGATGCCACCAATACCAATGAAATGAATTTTTTTTGTTCTGCCAAGCATCTTTTCTCCTTAGAAAAAGCTGAGAATATCTGTTACTATACGCTCTGCCGCCGTATTTGGAGGCAATTTATTAAGATTATTTTTCAGTTTGTTGCAATCGATTGTCTTTATTGTAGAAAGTAAGTTTTGAGGGCTAAGCTCTGTTTGTATAAGTAATTCGGCTACTTCTTTATTTTTCTGAGCCAATGCATTGTAGTATTGGTGGTTTTCTGATGCAGTGGGCAAGGGTATAAGGATCGATGGCAAAGCGGCAGCTTCTAATTCGGCTATTGTTATAGCACCGGCGCGGGTAATTGCCAGATCGGCATAGTGCATCATTTGAGTGAGATTACTGTTAAAATCGAAGATATACAGCCCCTGTTTGTCTTTGTGTTTGCGGGCAAACATATCGAAAGTAGTTCTTCCTGTTTGCCACAATATTTGCCACCCCCCCTCCAAGAGAACGTTTATTATGCTGGAAACAGAGTTATTTATTGCAAGCGATCCTTGCGAGCCTCCCGTTATCAGTAAAGTATCCTTACCGCTTTGCAAACCAACGCTTTCCAAAGTAAAACATGTC
>JAJBBD010000003.1 GCA_020532355.1 Candidatus Cloacimonadota bacterium
CATAATTCTACGCGTAGATAGTGGTGGTGGCAGTGCTCAAGCCTCCGATATCATCCTACGGGAACTTAGCCTGGCGCAAAGCGAGAATAAAAAGCCCGTAGTGGTTTCTATGGCTGGAGTAGCTGCAAGCGGTGGATATTTTATATCTGCTAATGCCGACCGCATAGTTGCCGACCCTGCCACACTTACTGGATCAATCGGAGTAATAGGCTTAATGTTCAACGCCACCGATTTGTTTAAAAAAATAAAAGTAAACTGGAGTACGGTGAAGATGGGCGAAAGAGCAGATTTGGGGGCAATTTATAAACCTTGGACCGATGAAGAAAAAGCTCTTTTAGAAAACTATATCGAATACACTTATGAGGATTTTGTCTCCAAAGTAGATAACGGAAGAAAGAATCTCAACAAAGAAGAAGTTCATGCTTTGGCCCAAGGACGAATCTGGACCGGTGAGCAGGCTAAAAATAACGGTCTTATCGATGATCTGGGAGGTTTGGATACTGCCCTTGAACATATGCGTGAACTTACAGGAATTGAAGGTTCCATGCGCCTTGTAGACGCCACAAGCTCCGAGACTGGTATTTCCATTGGCATTAGCAGCAATCCTATGTTTAATGTGTTGGGATTGCATGCACTGGAAGAAATTAGCCAAGAATATATCAAGCTCTATGAATTCTGGCAAGATTTTTCAGAGGAAAAAGCCCTAATGTTAAGCCCAATCAATAATAATGAACTACAATTCTAAATGTTAAAACAAAAGAAAGTGGGTGGAATTTAATTCCACCCACTTTCTTTTGGGCAAAATAGCTAAGCCATCACTCTCCCATTACTTCATCCCACTTATTTATCAACTCTCTTCTATCCTTTTCAAGACACTTCTTAACAACTGGCCAATCGGCATAATGGTATTGCTTGGTGACTTGCAGATACTCACGCTGGTCTAAATGGATAGTAAAACCTATCCTACTTAATGATATCGTGTCCGGATCCGGTCCCATGTCTCTAACCGGAGAAACACTGATAATCCGGGTGAGATCAATTATAGTGCCGTCTGATAATGAGAATTTCATAACGACTCCCGAACGTATTTTTTGATAGTTACAAATTTGCAAACACGCAATAATGTGCAAGCAAAATGTTGTTATATACTAACATCTTTTTGCATTAAATAAACTTTGTGAATAAATGCTTATCCTACTGAAATATATATTCTTATATTGTATTTCATAAACACACATTCAACGATTATTGATCCAAAACGTGTTGATTTTCATCCACTTCTCGTCTATTTATTTCGATATTATTTGTTATTTTGTTCAAAACTCACTCTTCTTCCCACATACATTAGGTTAATTATAGCGATAATTCAAGTTACTATTCTCCCTTATCTACAAGATAATCTCGGCTCTAAACTCAGTTAATGTCTGCTTGATGCATTGGCAAGGGAATCATCAATTAAGCATTGTAGAGATTCATCAACAATATCTTCAAGACTCTGGTTATTGTGCATAGCTGTAAAAATAAGTAAACAGGCAATTCAAGCAGATCTTAAGGTTTGATATTCTTGTATTCATATTCTTCCGCAATTCTTTTTGCAAGGAGCAATATTTCATGTTCTTACTACTAACAATCTCACTTTTAAGATAGGGAAATTGCGTTTTAGCAGAAGAAAAGGTTTGCCTTAAGAGCACAATAGCCTATTATATGAGTAGGATATAGAAAAATAAATATTTAGGTGGTTTAATATGTTCAACTACAAGTTATTAGATAAATATGATCCCATTCATAATAAAGCCTATCAATTGATCGATAATGCGGGCAAACCCTTGGATGCAAAATGGGAACCCTCTCTTTCGAAAGATCAAATCCTTAAGGCGTATAAGGATTTGCTGTTTGAGCGCACAGCCGACCTAATGGCAGTGAGTTATCAACGTCAGGGCAGGATGTATACCTACCCCCCAAATCTGGGGCAGGAAGCCATTCATATTGCCGCCGGTATGGTCACGAAAGAGCAAGATTGGCTGGTACCGGCTTTTCGCGAATTAGGTGCCTGGCTGGCAAAGGGAGTTAGCCTTCGAGAAATATTCCTTTATTTTAAAGGCCAAGAAGATGGTTCTCGCTTCGAAAAAGCTAACCGAATGCTACCGGTATCGGTGCCTATCGCCTCTCAATTGGTACACGCTGCAGGTTTGGGTTATGCAATCAATTATCATAAAGAAAAAGATGCCGCAGTATTTGCCTATGTAGGCGATGGTGGTACTTCTGAAGGCGATTTTCATGAAGCCTTGAACTTTGCTGCTGTGTGGAATACCCCGGTTATCTTCATTGTGCAAAACAATCAATTTGCCATCTCAGTGCCGCTGAAGATGCAGACTAAATCCATCAACATTGCGGTGAAAGGCATTGCATACAATGTCCCCTCACTTTTAGTAGATGGCAACGATTTCTTCGCTATGCACGATGCGCTTTCTTTTGCCCGCAAGCACGCAACAAGCGGTAAAGGTCCCTTCCTTATTGAGGCTCGCACCTATCGTGCCGGAGCCCATACTACATCTGACGATCCCTCCAAATATCGCAGCAAAGAAGAGGAACAGCTTTGGGCAGAGAAGGATCCGTTAAAACGTTTAAAAGGTTACATCAAACATGCCAAGCTTGACGCCCTAAAGGATGAGGAAAAACTCATTAAAGAATTCAAAAAACATATTGATAGTGAATTTGAAGCAGCAGAAAAGCATCCGGACTATCCTTTGGACGATGTCTTTGGCTATATGTATGAAGAGATTCCGGACGAACTAAAGCGTCAGAAGAACAACTATGAAAACTATTTGAGAGGTGCAAAATGAAGGTGATGAATCTGGTACAAGCAATCAACGACGCCTTGGATATCAAGCTTAAAGAAGATACAGAAATTGTAGTATACGGTGAAGACGTAGGTGTGGAAGGTGGAGTGTTCCGCGTAACCGAAGCTCTGCAAGTTAAGCATGGTGCAGATAGAGTATTTGACAGTCCTTTGGCAGAATCTGGCATTGCCGGGACAGCTTTGGGAATGGCAATCTCGGGGATGAAACCGATTATTGAGATGCAGTTTGATGGCTTCTCTTACCCAGCTTTCAATCAGATTTTCAGTCACATCTCCCGGTTCCGCAATCGAACCCGAGGCAAATTCACAGTTCCGATGGTGATTCGCATTCCTTATGGTGGCGGCATCAATGCTTTGGAGCATCACAGTGAAAGTCCTGAGGCATATTTTGGGCACACGCCAGGACTCAAGGTGGTGATTCCTTCCACTCCCTATGACGCCAAGGGTTTATTGATTTCGGCGATAGAAGATCCAGATCCCGTTATTTTTATGGAGCCCAAGCGGATTTACCGGGCAATCAAGCAGGAAGTTCCAGAGGAGGCATATCGCATACCTTTGGGTAGAGCCAAGGTGCTCCAACAGGGTGAGCAGATTACGGTTATCGCATATGGCGCTATGATTCGTGAGGTACAAAAGGCAATTGCCCTGCTCAAATCTGAAGGATATAGTGTTGAACTGATTGATCTGCGCAGCATCTGGCCGCTTGACCGCGAGACCATCACCAAGTCCGTGCACAAAACAGGTCGTGCCCTTGTGGTTACAGAAGCGCCGCAGAGTTATGGTCCTGCCGCCGAACTGATTAGCATCATCAATGAAGAGGCATTTTTATCCTTAGAGGCGCCGCCCAGTCGTTTGACTGGTTTTGACACGGTAATCCCCCTGCCTTTGGGAGAAAAGCATTATATGATCAGTCCAGAGCGCATTGCCGCCGAGATTGACCGTCTGATAAGGTATTAAAGGAGTTAATTATGCGTTATATATTCAAGTTTCCCGATATCGGGGAAGGACTGGAAGAAGGCAAAATCATTGAATGGTATGTGGATAAAGGCAGCACCGTTGAAAGTGGCGATCCAATAGTTAAAATGGAGACGGACAAGGTGGTTACCGATATTCCTTCTCCTAAAAGCGGCGTGATTTCCGTACGTTATGGTGGCATCGGCGATACCGTGAAGGTCGGTTCTGCTTTGGTGGAGATTGACATCGAGGGCATAAATGCCGAAACCGCGCAAGAAGAAGCAAAAGTAGAACCCAAAGCAGCCTCCACCGAATCCGTAGATGAAGAAGGTTTTGGTGGTGTAGTGGGCACCATTGAAGTAGCGGGAGACGGTGCCTATCTGCCTGCAGGAGAAGAGGGTATCTCTGTACAAAAAGAGACTAAAATCCGCAAGAAAGCCCTTGCCACTCCCGTTGCTCGAGCCATGGCGAAAGACCTCGACATCGACATCAATCAGGTGCAGGGCACTGGCCCCGCGGGCAGGGTCACCAAGAAAGATGTGCAGTCTTTTCGTCCATCCGCACAGGTTCATTCTTTGGCAAAGTCAAATCAGGAGGCTACATCAGAGCGTATCAGCTTTGAGCCTCTTTCTCAGATTCGCAAGACCATAGCCAAGAACATGCTCCGCAGCAAGCAAAACACTGCACACATGAGCATCATGGATGAGGTAGAGATCAGCGAATTGGTGAATGCCAGGACTCGTTTGAATGAGTTACTTGGTGATAGCGGCATCAGACTTACTTATCTGCCTTTTGTAATTAAAGCCATAGCCCTTGCACTGAAGCAACACCCAGTGCTGAATGCCGAATTGGACATGGAAAATGAACGCATTATTAATAAGAATTACATCAATATGGGTATTGCCATGGACACCGAAGACGGCCTGGTAGTGCCTGTAATTCGTGATGCGGATAAGAAATCTCTGAGTGAATTGGCGGCTGAGATTAAGAGTTTGACAGGCCGAGCTCAAGACCGTAAACTGACGCTGGACGACCTCAAGGACGGTACTTTCAGCATTACTTCTTATGGTTCGATTGGCGGATATTTTGCTGTTCCTGTAATCGCCTATCCACAGGTTGCCATCTTCGGTATTGGAAAAATAACGCAAAAGCCTGTGATCAAAGACAATCAGATCGTTATCGGAAATGTGATGCCCATCAGTATGAGTGTGGATCACCGCATTGTTGACGGAGCGGAGGTCAGCAGGTTTGTAAATAAAGTACTTGGTTATCTGAAAGAACCCATGTTACTGATAGTATAAGGGAGGAAGCATGGTATATGATTTAATTATTATTGGTAGTGGACCCGCGGGTTACGTGGGTGCTATCAAAGCAGGTCAGCGCGGCCTCAAAACTCTGGTAATCGACAAAAAGTATGTGGGCGGGATGTGTCTGAACTGGGGTTGCATTCCCACCAAGAGCCTTTTAGAATCTGCCAAAATGCTACAGAAAGTGAAGTCTGCAGCAGAATTTGGCATTACGGGCATAAATCCGCAGGAGCTTGCTTTCGATTGGCAACAAGCAGTTAAACGGACTTTTCAGATCGTTTCTAAGCTAAGTCGCGGAATAGAATTCCTCTGGAAGAAGAACGGGGTGGAATTTCTAATGGCAGAAGCTAAAATCCTTTCCCCTACTCAGGTTGAAGCCGATAAACGCATCTTTGAAACAAAGAGTATCCTCATTGCCACAGGATCACGCCCCGCCCCGCGTCCGGACTTTCACGATGCTCTGAGTCTGGAAGAGCTGTATAGCCTAGACAGGCTGCCCGAAAAGCCTCTTCTGGTGGGGAGAGGCGCCAATCTGGTGGAGCTGGCTCAGTTTTTCAGGATGATAGGCAAGGAACCGATAATTCTGGCCGATGAATTGCCCCTGATGCCCTCGCTGGATGTCTATTTAGAGAACTTCATCCATAAGAAACTAAAGAAAGATAAGATTCCCCTTATCCCCATCCGCGAAGCGATCATCAAGGATAAACACATCATCTATAAAGAAAAAGAATATCCCTTCGATAGAGCGATAAATATAAGCTTTAGAACTGCCGTATTACCTGAAATCAAGCCAGATATTGCGATGGAAGGAGATTTTATCAAAACGGATATAAATCATCAATGCAGCATTCCTGGCATCTATGCAGCTGGCGACGTGAACGGCAAAAGTTACCTGGCTCACGTGGCATCCGCCCAAGCTCTGGAAGTAATCGACACCATCATGAAAGTTCAATTGCCTGTGGTGGAACGCACTTACCCCCTAAATATCTACAGCGAGCCCGAAATGGCACAAATCGGCATCACCGAAGCACAAATAAAAGCCAAGGGCATCGAGTATCGGGTGAACCAATACTCGCTCTCCGCAAACGGTAAAGCACTAGCAGAAGGCACAGCAGACGGCTTCATCCGCATTCTCTACGAAACAAAATATAACGAAGTGCTGGGAGTACAGATTGTGGCCGCAAACGCTACTGACCTCATCAGCGAAGCAGGTATCCTGATGGAACTGGAAGGCACTACCTTCGATCTCGCCCGCACCATCCACGCTCACCCCACCGTGGCAGAAATCTATATGGACGCCGGCTCCTTAGACTAGACAAAGATTTTCATTGGGTTGAACCAGGCACTCTTACGGTGTCTGGTTCTTTGTCTCTGGGAAAAGTCGCTCAAGCAAGCATTCTAATCAAGCTTGAGTTAACGCATTTGGTAGAGCTCAGAAACAGGACAATAAAAAGCAGCAAGGTTGACTATCTACAAAAAGTCTGACATTAGATAACAAGACGAGTACAATTCAATTATCCGCTTGGCCATACATAGATTGTGAGTAACGAGGGATATCAAATGCACTCAAACATCCAGAGAAACAATGAATTGGAATCCACGCCAACATCGGGGACTCTACATACTCGCATCTCATATATCATAGGCAAGCATATAATTAACTAATCTTTTTTTTGTAATGCAAGTCAAGAGTTTCCCTGGTATAGATGCTCAAAATTGGCAGGACTCGGGCTTATGGTTCATTGCAAAAATGTGTTTTGGTGTTATTCTCAATTGCTTTATGCTTTATCAATTCTATAAAATTAGGAGTGAGAATACTAGCCCTCAATGATTTCCAGAATGCTCTGAAAGGGAATGCTATGCATACATTTAAAATGTCCCAGAGGACATTTTTCAGAACCGTGCAATGAACAGGGCTGGCAATCCAGATTAGCACAGAGGATATGAGCGTTGGGATTCTGCGGAGAAAATCCCAATCGGGGATGAGTTGCCCCAAAAATTGCGATCTGCGGTCTATGCAATGCAGCGGCCAGATGCATGGGTCCGCTATCAGAGCTGATCACCCAATCACAAGTCTCCAACAGGGACAGAATCTGCGCATAGTTAAGTTTTGCACATAGATTTATGGTTCTTTCATCAAGTATCAGGTTTTGGCAAAGCTCTAGCTCAGAAAAAGATCCCAACAATATATATTGAAAATTCTTAGGGCTATTTTCTATAAGCTCTTTGTAATATTTTAAAGGATATCTCTTTGTATTATGTGTAGCTCCGGGAAATATAGCAATTCTTTTGCAGACTGAGAGAAGCTCGGGCAAAGTGGTGTGTGGGGATGAGTATAAATGCGGAGACTCAAGTATTACATGTTGATAGATTTTATCCAATGCAGTTTTATAAAGATCCAGTGTGCTCTCAATATGCAGGCTATTATTCCCTTTCACAATTCTAGCTCTGGTAATGCGTGCCTTGTTGTAGGTAACGCTTTTGTTCCCTCTGGCGGCGATTTTTATAAGGTATGTGGAGAGCTTGCCATGCAGATCAATCACAATATCGTATCTGACCTTAAACAGTGCGAAATGTGCCTTAAAACTCTTTTTATAAATTATCGGCTTGAGCCCACAACCCATTAGGGTCACAAGCTCAAGGAATTGTTCTTTTACCACATAATCAATCTGCGCTTCAGGATACTTTGCCCTTAACCAAGCCGCAATGGGCTGAGTGAGAACTATGTCCCCCAGAGAACTAAGGCGCAAAATAAGGATTTTCATTGCGTGCTTTTAATTATCATTGGAATATCGAGAATTAACTGACTAAGATCTCCGGGATTTATACACCCTGCCTGTGCACTATCCGGGCGTCCGCCACCCTTGCCGTCCAACGTGGCAGCAATAGCAGATACTATCTTACCCGCATTAAACTTGGGCAATAGTTTCTTACCAACTACTGTAAGTATAGAGAGCTTATCTCCTTTTTTACAAAGCATTACAGCAATTTCATCACTCAGCTTTTCACGCAAGTTGTCCGCAAAAGATTTGAGGTCACTACCCTCAGGAAGTTCTTTGACCAGAAGCCTAAACTCACCATAGGTAATAGATTGAGCTAACATATCGTCAATCATGGCCAGACTGTGCTGGCTTTCCAATTGTTTTATCCTGTTTTCTAGATCAGCAATGTGTTGCTTCTGTGCTTGTAGTTTCTGCTCAATCAAGTTTGGTGGGCAAGAAAGCATTTCCGAAACCCGTTGCAAGCTATTCTGCATCAAAGAGATATAATTCAATGCTGCACGACCGGTGACAGCCTCGATGCGTCTGATACCTGCTGCGGTTGAGCCTTCGGATATAATCTTGAAGATACCAATCTCGCCAGTGGCTGAGGCATGGGTACCGCCACAAAGCTCTTTGGAGTAGTGATTAATGCTGATCACGCGGACCTCATCACTGTACTTTTCTCCAAACAAGGCAGTAGCACCAGTAGCTTTGGCATCCTCGATGCTTTGAATGCTTGTGCTGATGGACATGTTATCTCTTATAGCTTTATTTACAATCGCTTCGACCGTCTCGGTTTGAGAACGAGAAAGAGCTTGAAAATGGGTAAAATCGAAACGTAGATAATCGGGATGCACCAGCGATCCTTTCTGTTGCACATGGTCACCTAATACAGAGCGCAAGGCTTTGTGTAAGAGATGGGTAGTGCTATGATTGCGAGCAATATCGCCGCGACGTGAACTATCGATCTCGGCAGTTAGCATTTGCCTGGAAATCTCACCACTCTTAAGAGTAGCATAGTGGATAAAAACATCATCTATCTTCTTAACATCGTGTACATTGAGTTCGCATTCATCGTTATAGATTCGTCCGGTATCAGCAACCTGTCCCCCGCTTTCGGCATAAAATGGTGTTTGTGAAAGTTGCAAAGCAATTACTTGGTCGTCTCCAACGCTGTAACGCTGAATATAAGTGCTATCCATGTGCTTCTCATAACCCGTGAACAGCGTAGGCAAAGCAGGGCGTAAGTCTATCCAATCCTCATCGTCCTTATTAGTACCAAATTTGGAAGCTTTACGGGCACGTTGACGCTGTGCTTCCATCTCGTCGTTAAAACCGCGATAATCAATCTTGAAGCCTTTCTCTTCGGCCAACATCATCGTAAGATCCAATGGGAAACCGTAGGTATCGTAAAGCATAAAGGCGTCTTTGCCTCCGATTAGATTACCATCCAGATGAGCGCAGATCTCGTCGAACTTCTGCAAACCAGTATCCAAAGTTTTATTGAAACGTTCTTCTTCGGCTTTTATCACCATCTTAATATATGCTTCTTTGCCGGCAAGCTCAGAGAAATGGTGCCCCATTATTTCCACAACGCAATCAACTAGGTTGAAAAGGAAGGGCTCGACAAAGCCAAGCAGCCTGCCATGACGTGCGGCACGACGCAGAATCCTGCGCAATACATAACCACGACCCTCATTTGAGGGAAAACCTCCATCGGCGAGAGCAAAACACAAGCATCGGATATGATCGGCAATTACCCTGTGGCTCATGCCTTCTTCGGCAGTGTAGGGATTTCCGCTCAACTCCGCAATCCGTTGAATGATGGGCATAAAAAGGTCTGTTTCGTAGTTTGTACTCTTTTCTTGCAAAACCTGAGTGATGCGTTCTAAGCCTGCACCAGTATCCACAAAACGCTGTTTCAAGGGACTTAGTGAGCGATCTTCCTCCCTGTTGTATTGGATAAATACCAGGTTCCATAGCTCGATATATCGGTCACAATCGCCATTTACAGTACAAA
>JAJBBD010000004.1 GCA_020532355.1 Candidatus Cloacimonadota bacterium
ATCTTTTTACGCTCATCTGGGTCAAGGACATAGTTAAACTCAACCCCATCCTTTTCTGCTAACAGGGTTAGGTGAGTTTTAATCTCCTTCACCTTGTAGGGAGCCAGAAAGCCTTCATCAATCCCATGATCGATATCGAACTGGTAAGTGGGTTCGCCGACTTCGCATCCAAACAGATGGTAAGTGTCAATAATGGCCAAGTCATCTTCAGGGACGTTCTCCTTATCCTTGGGAATTGCGATTCTGGGAGTGGCGGTGAGACCGATCCGAGGGCAAAGGAAATGGTCGAAAATCAGTTTCCTGTTCACATTGATCGACCGATGACATTCGTCGACAATGAGTAGGTCATAGAAGTTGCTAGGGATACCTGAATAGATGATCTCAAGTGTATCGATCACTACGATATGGATGTCCTGGTGCTTGTGGGTCTTGTAGCTTGAAGTTGTAACCCAGGCAGTTTTATAAGTCGGGCTGATCAAACTGAATCCATCGTCCCTAGCCTGCTCGGCCAGCAGGCGACGATCAACCACAAACAGAATTCTCCGAGCCAGTCCATTATCAAGAAGAGCCTTGCATAATGCTACCATTGTTCTGGTCTTTCCTAACCCGGTGGCCATATGCACCAACATCTTGTCTCTTCCTTCCTTGATTCCTTCAATAAGTGAGTTTATGCAATCAAGCTGGTAATAACGATCTTTACCAGCAGCCGGATCAAAACCACCTGCGATGGATTGATCGATAACTATCTCACGATCTTGCCTTCTTCTCGACTCCAAGTGAATAAGTGCCTGCATGTCCTCCATTGACATTAAGGTGTTCACTGGCTTAAATTCGCCAGCTTCAAGACCGATCCAGGCCATGTCATAGAAAAGAATGCGATCTGCAGAACATGCATATAAAAATCGAGGCTTTAGAACTTCAGCGTAGAGTAAGCGTAATTTGGGCAGAGCTTTCTTGGGGTCATTCAGTTTGTTTTCAAACACTGCAAGTGGGTTGTTGTGCAAATCCAGCAGGACGATATCAGGTTTTATCGATTTAGCTCCAGGATAACGGCTCTGTTGCTCTGTATCCAGAGCGTATTGAGGTTGATACAACAAAGTATTGCCTGCTTTCCACCCTAGTGTCTCGAGCTCTCTGATAACCTTTAAATCGGTAGTTGTGGCTTCGTTTGAATAAATCCCTGACATTCCTACCTCCATACGTTGTCGAGTATATCGATCATAGCACGTTCTGCTACGTTTTGTAATGAGTCTAAGGAGCGAAGTGTTTTTAACACAGGGTAATACTTAGTAATCAGATCGTCTTGAATGCTAAGCTCACCAATAAACGGGACTGGAAAATCCATCATGTATGATTGAGAAACCTTCACCATGCTCGGTGATGCACCTAAAGGAGCTTTACCAAAGTATGATCGGCCAAGTGCAGAATTGAAAAGAAGAACAGCAAATTGAGGCCTCATTTTACTCGTGTCAAACCTAACACGAGTCAGAAGATCAGGGAAAACGATCTTTTCGTGTATACTCCCTGATACTCCTGCTAAAGCCACCAACTCAGGTGTGTTCCCTCTACTGTAGAAGAAATCTCCTTCCTGAATGATGAATGCATCAAGGTCGTCTCTATTATAAGATGTGTATTTTCTTTCTGAAAGGTCTATCTCCCCATACTTTAAACAAGAAAGTGACAAAACTGGTAAATCACCTCCATCACAGTTAGGTGACCAGCCATTTTTCGTATCAATGATAGCATTTCCAATAGGAAGATACTCAGTATCCATTATCTCGGGCATATATAGGACATGAGCTCTGCTTAGCGTCCTACATGAACTTATTGTCTCAGCAATTCTTGAAAGTAAGCTCACTATCCTTCTTTGTTCATCAGGAGGGGGTAGAGGTATCTCGAATCCTAGAATAAATTCGGAACCTTGCTCATTCTTGATTCCTTTGTTTTTCTGTTCAATAAGAAGATTGAGAAAAGCTGGAGATCTTAGTAAAAAGTAAATGAATTCGGGATTACAATCTGGGGATTCTACTTCGAAGACTTGATAATGAGTAGAACAGGCTAGTTTTCGTGGAGATATTGCAACAGCGCCTTGATGAATATTTATCTTTGAAGCTATCAAATCACCTCGATCTGCAATCAATAAATCCATCCCTGTTTCAAAGAACTCTCTTACGCTGATTTTACCTTCTGCGAAACTTATCTTTTCTACTATCTCGATCCTTCCATCATACTCATCTTTTTTTATTCGCACGTTTTTTGGCACAAGGAGATCGTTTAGAAGGACTCTTGGGTATTTAGCTCCACTTTCCAGGATTCTGCGTAACTGCAACAAACTTTCATGCTTCAGTAGTTCGTCTTCGTGAAAACCCATCAGATACTGGCGGGCAATATCGTATTCCAGCGCATTCTGCACATTTATTACCTCAAGAGCGTTATGGGCTTTTTCTAAAGAGCAGTTTTGTAGATGGGCATACCGATCATCAAGGTTCATTCCGTTGGCTCGTAATTCTCCGGTAAAAGCACTCTTCCACGCTTCAATCTGAGAAGCGGAGAGATTACTTCGATAGTTAGGTAAATTAAACGAATAAGTGTGAGCCCGTTCTATACGCCTAGCAATTTCATTCGCTAATTTACTTCGCAAAATCTCGTCATACTGGTGTATCCGTTCTTGATGCTCAATCTGATCTATTGTACTAGCCTTCAATTGGCTATCCAGCTTCTTTCTCAAGGTTCTCTTCTCAGACTCGCCCTTTATCGAATATTCTGTCGTAGTATCATCAACTATACGTTGTTTGATACGCGGATCAAGAGTTAGTATCCACTCTGCAGGAATTGAGAAAGAGTGCTTGGTTTCCGGCGGGGTTTCCCCATTCTTGATATATGCATGGAACATATTCAAGGCTTCTATTAACTGGCAACCTTCTATAATCCTACGATTAGTGCCCATAGTATAGCCATCATTTGATACTCGATAATACCAGACTTCTCTGGTGGGAGAGCCCTTTTCAAAAAACAAAATTGAAGTCTTCGGCCCAACTCCTCCCTTACTCACGAACACACCTTGGGGTAGACTGATGATCGCTTTGAGATCTGCTTGTTCAAGAAGTAACTTTCTTAAATTTCTTGCGCTGGTCTGATCCCAAGATAGGAAACCCTCAGAGACTACAACGGCGCATCGACCTCCAGGAGCTAGGGAGTCCAGCATAAGCTTTACAAATAAGATAGTTGTTTCTGCTTCTCTTGGAAATTCTTCCCAAACATTGGAGTATGAGTCCTTGTCACGTTCTGCCCCGAAGGGTGGATTAGCCAGAACAACCGAGAAACGGTCTTTGTATTCATTAGTGAACATCGCCAGAGAGTCACCTTGTTCTATGTTCGCAGGATTGAGTCCTCTAATATAGAAATTGATGGCGGCCATCTTACGTATCATGCCCAAGTACTCAATTCCATGAAGGCCTGACCGATAAAACTCCATAGATTTATCAAAGGAGGGCATCTTGACTGGGTTTTTGTGTAGATAGTCAGTAAGATAGGAATGCAACTCTGGATGTGCTTTCTCTCCAGGCCAATTGCCATTGTGGGAGGTGCCTTCAAGCACATAACCAAACGAATCAAAGAGGAAACCAGCTGTCCCGCAGGCCGGGTCGAAGATGTTATCACTATAAGAGGGAGCCGTCAAAGCCACCATAAACTGACGAATGTGGTCAGGTGTACGGTACAGGCCAATATCCTTCGTTCCACCGGACTCTGATAGTGCAGATTCGATAGCATCGCCTAATAGATCGGTTTTAAGTAAGCGCTCTTCGTCCAACTCACCTATCAATCCGATGATCTCGTGAATGTTACCGCTCTTCACATTGTTGGTAAAATTTGAGTTCTTGAATACCTCTTCGATCAGAACTAGCTGATCCAGCATTTTCTGCCCCAAATTGCCAGTGCAGACCTTCTTTGCTTGAGACATAATGCTTGCATAGAAGGGGAAAAATCGCTTGTTTATTGTATCCAACAGCAGATCGTTAGAAACCTGTCCGAGTGAAGAAAAAAGAAGATCTTCATTCTGTCCGGTGAATAGCTTACGCAGTTCCTTGAATTCATCATCATGCTTCAACTTCACATTGAAAATCCGTAGTAGCAGCAGTTCGATGATATACTCAACCCGCTGAACCGGGGTCCCTGCAGGGCGGAAGAGTTTGTGAAGCTTCTTCAGTATGTTGTTGGTGTTGTTGTCCGCGTAGTGAACTGTTGATCTTCCCATCTATATTACCTTATATTGTTTTTGTCTATGGTCAAATAGAACCAGATTCTCTTTGTTTATCCATGCTGATTTGGCAGAATCACAGCAATGTTTAGCTTCTAAGCCATCATTACATATCTGGATATTTGTGACTGGGAATTCAGTGTAAAATTCTTCAGGACTCCAGATGTTCCATCCCAGAGATTGGCATCGCCTGCCCACAAGAGAAAAGCGAACATGTTGTTCGTCCTTAAACGTGCCATCCTTCAATAAATTTCGGATATCTTCAATAGTCTGTTTCATTGATGCCTCACAGCCAGATTTGTTTTTTCCACAAGGATTTGTAAAGTTGAATTCTGTCAACCCCAAAATCTGTCTCATCCTTGCCCATCCTGATTTGTCAGCATACAGGGTAGTGCTTTCTTTGCTCTGGATCAATGATCACATCTGGAATCAAGGAGCAAGCATGACCGAAGCGTTGATGAACCGAATCAAAGCTCAGTTAGTCAGACATGAGGGTCTGCGACTTAAGCCATACCGCTGTACGGCAGGTAAGCTGACCATCGGCATTGGCCGCAATCTCGATGACCGGGGCATCTCCCAGAAAGAGGCTTATGTTATGCTGGAGTGAGATGTCCAGGACTGCGAGCAGTGGCTGATCGATGAGATACCCGAGGTGTACAATAAGCTCGATGAGGTTCGCCAGTCGGTGCTGCTCAACATGTGCATAAGCATCCCACAAAGCCGCTTCGCTTCTTTGCGGGAACCCTGCTACCTCGGTATCAATGGTCTGCTTGGCTTTAAGAACACTCTGGCTTTCATCGGTTCCGGAGACTGGGAACGGGCTGCCAATGGCATGTTAGCCTCCAAGTGGGCTAAACAAGTGGGTATGAGAGCAATAGAGCTTTCTGAGATGATGAGGAAGGGTAAGTGATCCCCATTCCGGTCGAGACCGATGCCATGCTCGCCATCATCAATCTACCCAAGGAGATGTCCAACAATGGCATCTTCAAGGAGCACCAGGGCTTGGTAATGGAGATGATACACTCTATGGTTCTGCAGGAGCACTATGATCGGGCAACTCACGATGACTTGCCGGAAGAGGAGCCATTCCTGATTTCTTTTCGCCACACCCTAAATCCTTTGCAAGCAAAGTCTCCAGGGAACCCGTTTTTGGGTTCTGTTTCCTGATGCTGCACTCTACTGCCGAGTTTCTCAATTTGAAGACCCTGGGCGAGGGAATAGTCAAAACCGTAGGACTAGACCAGTCTGCGACCGAACTGCTCACAGGGAGCGAAATAGACGCATTCAAAGCCAATCTTGAACTGAGGGCACTAACCGTCTTGAGTTCCTATCTCAATCAAACTGGCCTGGATCGCCTGAACGAACTCAAGCCCAGAACGCCTCGTGTTATCCGGGTAGGA
>JAJBBD010000005.1 GCA_020532355.1 Candidatus Cloacimonadota bacterium
CACCAAAACCAACCTAAATAGGTGGCTTTATACTGGGAGCAGCTGGAACCTTGCCGCAGGTATGTATTTCAATGTTGACAGGTACAAAATAGCTAAACGCGTAAATTTTGAAGTTCCGTTCTGCTCACCTCCGGTTGTATGGATAAGGGAACGTCAGAGTGCCTGCCTTAGTTTTGCCAGCCCAAACGACGGTTATCCTTATGCTGAAATAACCAATGTTACAGAAACGGGGTTTGATGTAACCTACTGCACGTACTATGTTCGTTACAACTCAGCTGCGCAGGAGATAAACAGATGGGCTCCAGCTACTATTTCAAACTCAAAAATTGCTTATACAGCCGTTGGCGAACCGAATATAGCGGCTACAGCTGGACCCATCTCCGGCCCCACCACCGTTTGCACCTCCAACACCACCTTCACTATCAATAACCTGCCTGCGAGCTGCGCCTCAACGTGGCGGGCTGGCGTTCTGGCTCGTATTAGGTGGTAGTGGTTGTTAACGCCAAGCGCTATGCCACTCAGCTTATAGTGGAGTAAATTTTTAGATGCTGTTTGGGCATCTTTAGAGTTCCCTCTCCCCCGTTCGGCTCAGATTTAACCGGAGCCGAACGGGGTTTGAACGTATTAGTTTAGAAATTATAGAATGAGTTTGTACACCTGTTGATTTTAAGCACCCTACATTTAGCTGGAAAAATTACAATTAAAAACCACCTAATTTTTTGCTTTTCTAGCAAATTGCTTGTAACTTGTTTGCAGTTTATACCCTTAAAACCAGTAAGCTATAGGAATACTTACCCCACCAGACAGGTAACGCCGCCTAGCTCAGGGGTAAGAGTTTAAAAGTGAACTCATGTACCTTTTCGCTTTATAAACTTTCGACTTTTGCTAACGAGGAGGTGGAGGGTAAATTCACATATATTTTTGCAAATTTGTATAACCATAAAATTTCAAAAAAATGAAAACAAAAATTATAAAACTAAGCATCATTTTAATAGTTTTTAATCTGCTAAATGGTTGCGATTGGATGTATAATACTCCCGTAACAGGCAACGTGAGCTTACACAAAACAAAAGGCGATTACAGGCATCTATATATGATAAGAATGTCTGGAGATGAAATATGGGCTAAAAATTGTTGGGAACGGGATAAAACTTTGTGGTCGGGATTAAATGAAGATACCATTTATACCGGAAGGCAAAAAGTTGTCAATGGTTATGTACTTGACGGTCCCGCTAAGCTAACAGATGTTTATCTCTCTCTTACCTTCAAAGAAGTCCTTTTAAAAGAAATTGCAATGAATAACCCAGGCCATGCACTTCCGTATGACACATTACGGAAATACATCCTGGATAAAGACCCATACTTAGAACTTTATAGATGTATAACCACCTTTACGCTGGAGGATTCAGTGGAGATAAGCGAAATAATACGAAACGGAGAGATTGGACAGTACTTTGAACGCTTAAAATAGAACCCTATGAAAAAATATTTGTTTACACTTTTGACATTGGTATTTGTATGCCCGTTTTTTAGCTTGGCACAAAAAGTTAAGAAAGAAGATGCTTCCGAGCTTGCAAAGATTATATTTAAAAAGCACAACTCAGGCAGGTTAACTAATACCAAAGGAATTATCCCGCTGGGAAACATCAGGAAAACTGAACAAGAGAAGGTAGACACCTTGCTGTATATTGTGCCTTTCGAAAAAGGGGGCTTCGCAATCATATCTGGCGATAAAGGGGCACCCCCATATTTGGGTTATTGCCCTAAAGGCGATTTTAGGGAAGCTGATTTACCTCCGGGATTAGATTATTTGTTGGAAAAGTATAAAAGCAAAATATCGAAGATAAAAAATGACAGAAATCCTCAGGATGAAGATATCAAAAAACAATGGGAAGAGATTTATGACCAGAACCAGCTAAGGTCTGTAACCTCCAATGTTGCCCCAATGCTTGACACCGAATGGGGGCAACGATATGGTTTCAATGATTCAGTTCCAAATAATTATCCTGCCGGCTGCACCGCTGTGGCCATGGCTCAAATTTTGCGCTATTGGGAATGCAGGGTTAACCCCACCGGAAACCTTACTTGGGTATGGAATGGACTTGTTAGCCATGCAAATTTTGGTGCAACAACTTACTCGTGGTTGGATATGGATAATCAAATAAGAGATGAACTTAATGCCCAATTAATATACCATGCCGGAGTTTCCTGTTTAACAAAATACAAATCTAACGGTTCTTCTTCCACGCCTGGTAGGGCTAAGGATGGCTTTGTAAATTACTGGGGCATGGATAACGACGCAGATGTAAAATGGAGAATATGGCACCTTAGCAATTGGAAGGGCATGCTTGTAGATGAACTGCATGCTGGCAGTCCTATATTGTACAGTGCCGGGGGTGCTGAAATTGGGGGTGATTTGTTATATGGCCATTCCTGGGTAATTGATGGGGTTACGATTGATCATAACTACTTTTGGTGTAATTGGGGATGGTATGGAGATTATAATGGATGGTATGAGCTGGGTAACTTTAAACCTAAAGATAATAATTATAACCAGATGGAAAGTGCTATATTTAATGTTTACCCTACTCAACCCTCTGGAATAGCAACTCCTCAACTAGCCAATCAATCGTTTACCTATAATTCCAATGGATAAACACTAACTGTACCGGAGGCATTTGGTGCGACAAGTTATGAATGGATTACAAATAAGGGTACAATTTCAGGGAGTGGTATATCTGCAACCCTTTATACTGACGAATCAGCAACTGTGCAGGTTAGGGCCTATAACGAGATATGTGAAATTTATTCACCATATAAAGCTGCAACGATAACAGTAAACTATGGTCCAGTTTCAGGCCCCACCACCGTTTGCTCCACCTGGGTTACCTACACCCTTAATAATGTGCCCA
>JAJBBD010000006.1 GCA_020532355.1 Candidatus Cloacimonadota bacterium
AGGATTTCTAGGTATCTTTTCTTTGCATTCCTATTACGCACTCCACATGCAACGAGCGGGGTGGATTGATGTCTTTTACATTGTCGGTAGTCGGGAACAAGTCAAAGGTACTTTTTGCACTATCGGTAGGCGGGAACATATCGACATATATAATTATAACGCCAACTACTAGATTTGTAATTGGCGTTATAATTATTATGACTTTAGTTTTGCTTTTAACTCTTTTATTTTTGTTTCTATAGTTGATATTACTTTTTTAAATTCCTCATCACTCTTACCTGTAGGATCATCCAACCCCCAATCTTCCCTGTGTTTACATGGAAGGTAAGGGCATTCCACATTACACCCCATTGTAATAACAATATCTACTGGAGGTATTTCATCAAGCAACTTTGAATGTTGAGTTTTCTCCATATCTATATCATGAAGCTCTTTCATTAGGCGCACAGCGTCCTGGTTAATTTGAGGTTTTGTTTCTGTGCCAGCAGAGTAGCTTTCAAATATATCTCCTGCAAAGTGCTTACCAAGTGCCTCGGCTATTTGGCTTCGACATGAATTATGAACACATATAAATGCGACCTTTAGTTTATTACTCACTAAGCATTACCTCCTTTCTAGCTTTTTTCTGGAAACCAGTGCCTTGTATTATTCGCTATCTTTACTAATATCAACATAACAGGCACTTCTGTTAGAACCCCTACAATGGTAGCAAGTGCAGCTGGGCTTTGTGTTCCAAACAATGCAATCGCAACGGCAACTGCCAGTTCAAAAAAGTTAGAGGCGCCAATCATGCCAGCAGGCGCTGCTATCTCATGAGGAAGTTTTATAGCCTTGCTTGCTAGATATGCAATGAAAAAGATTAGGAAAGTCTGAATAATTAATGGTATAGCAATTAAAACAATATGCAGTGGATTATTCAGAATTACATCGCCCTGGAATGAAAAGATTATTATTAATGTTAGCAATAGACCTATGGTAGTGATATTCCCAAACTTCGGTATAAAACTCTTTTCAAAGTAATCGAGCCCTCGCTTTTTTGTGATGTAATTACGGGTAATTATACCACCAGCCAATGGGATAACAACAAACAATATTACAGATAGAATAAGGGTATCCCATGGTATGGTTACACCGCCCACACCTAGAAGAAACGCAACTATAGGCGTGAATGCTATGAGAATTATAAGATCGTTTGTTGCCACTTGCACCACGGTATAAGCTGGGTTGCCTTTGGTCAAATAGCTCCATACAAATACCATCGCAGTACACGGTGCCGCTCCAAGAAGTATTGCTCCCGCGAGATAGTCTTGTGCCAATTCTGCCGGGATTAAAGATCTAAAAATTACAAAGAAAAACAGCCATGCAATGCCGAACATGGTAAAAGGCTTTATCATCCAGTTGGTTACCCATGTAACAAATAATCCTTTCGGATTTTTACCAACGTTTTTGATACTCTGGAAGTCAACTTTGAGCATCATCGGATAAATCATGAGCCAAATGAGTATGGCAATAGGGATTGATACATTTGCATACTCGAAACGTCCGAGGAAATCTGGAATTCCTGGTAAGTACATACCGATTAAAACTCCAATAACCATACAAAGTACAACCCATATTGTCAGATATTTTTCAAAAAATCCAATTTTTGCACTGTCATTTTTCCCCATGATATCTTCCCTCTCTATTGCCACGTTTTGTTATCCCCTGACCTTCTGCAGGATTTTAACAACCTCCTCAGTTTTCAGCACCTTGCCGTATGAAACCACTTTACCGTCGATGACAAGAGCAGGGGTTGTCATTACGCCGTAGGATGCAATCCGGGCAAAATCAGTTATATGTTCAATGGTAGTATCCATTCCCAACTGTTCCAAAGCTGCTTTTGTTGCCTCCTCAAGTTGGTTACACTTGGCGCATCCGCTTCCTAGTATCTTCACTCCTGCACCTTGGGATTTAGCGACTTCTGCCTTTACCATGCTTTCCACATCACAATTTCCACCACAGCAACATGAAGTTACTTCTTTTTTATTTTTCTTTCCAAATAACGCCATAATGAATCTCTCCTTTTATATTTTTTAACTTTCTACGATACGTAAAAAAAACTCAATGAATGAGTATCAGATCATCATAGTTTTCTGTCTTATCCATCAGCAACATTTATCCTCACAAGAACAGCTCGATTTGTTTTTCTTTCCTTCATAAAATTCTTTTAGGTTTTTAGGTAATTCATACTCTTCGCATGAATAACTGATCTCAGCCTGCTCAAATACTGCGTTTAGGATGGCTTTAGCAAGCATTTCTTTCGGAGGCACCTCATAGAGTTCTCCATCATACTCGAACACCCGACAGTTTACATCGGTTCCACTAATGTCACTACAGCAACCGCAGTTATTCTCTACAATTGATTTGCAAATATCATGACCGTTTACACGAATTGTAGGTGAGGAAATAAACTTGTACTGCTCTGCAATTTCTGCTGTTTTCATCTCAATTTTGTTATACTCTACTTCAAATCCAGCAATACTCAGAGTGGGGATAAGTACCTTCATAACCTCATCAAGTGCATTGTCTGTTCCAACACAACGGTCACATGTTTCGCGATCTAGATAGAGATACTCAACAATAATCTTCTTTGCGGATGCCGTTTCGAACTCGCGAGAGCAACAGGATTCCTCTACTAATAGTTCTCCGTTTGGCAGAGTCCGGTAAGTGTTTTCCATGTTTTATTACCTCCTAAACTATCAGTGCCTGAAAAGCATTGAACAAATAACCGATAATTATGATTCCAATTGTACAGATAGCAATAAACAGAGCCAGCAGTTTGGGCTTTATAGCCTTTCGCAACATAATCATTGAAGGCAGCGAAAGCGTGGTTACCGCCATCATAAAAGACAAGATAACTCCAAGCTGTGCGCCTTTAGCAAATAACGCTTCTGCAACGGGTATTGTACCGAATATATCCGCATACATTGGAACACCGATTAATGTCGCCAATATTACCCCAAAGGGATTATTGCTTCCTAGTGCAGTTGACACCCATCCTTCAGGAATCCAGTTATGAATGACCGCCCCGATACCAACACCGATCAAGATATAGGGGAACACCTTCTTAAATGTCGAAAGCATTTGCTCTTTGGCATAAACAAGCCGGTCTTTTCTTGTTAAACTGGGGGATTCTATATCTACGCTACCTGCAGTATATATAAAGCTCTCTACATGCTTCTCCATGTGCAGCTTCTCAATAAGCGTACCGCCGATAACAGCTATTATCAGACCGGCAATAACGTATATGACAGCAACCTTTGCGCCGAAGATGCTCATAAGCAGAACAAGCGAGCCGAGATCTACCATAGGTGATGATATCAGGAACGAAAATGTCACGCCCAAAGGCAGGCCTGCAGATGTAAAGCCGATAAAGAGCGGTATTGAAGAGCATGAACAGAAAGGTGTTACCGTTCCAAGCAGGGCAGCAACCGAGTTGGCTCCGATACCATGAAAACGTCCTAATATCTTCCTGCTTCGCTCGGGCGGAAAATAACTTTGGATGTAGCTAATTATAAAAATCAAAAAACACAAGAGTAGGGTAATTTTAATAACATCATAAATAAAAAATTGAACGCTTCCAATCCAACGGCTAGTCGTGTCAAAACCCAATAAATTAAGTCCTCTGCTGATTAAATCATTTAGCCATTTCATCCCTAGTAACTGACTTTGGAAAAAATCCCAGATTGCCTTCAATGTTTGCATATAATAAAAACCTCGCCTTCTAACTCACAATAACAGTCGGATATTTTCTATTAAAGCCAAATCCTCTTTAACAACATTGATTATTGGATTTTTTGCATAGTTTACAAATACAATCTTCTTTGTCGCTTGTTATGCATACTAAAAAAGTTTTAAGTTCATCTATTTTTTCCATATTAAGCGTATATCTCATCCAGGCACCATCACGTACTGCATTTACAAGTCCGCTTTCAGATAATATCTTCATGTGATAGCTAAGAGTGGATTGGGAAATGCTTAATTTTTCCAATATTTCGCATGCGCACATTTCTCCGCACGATAACATATCAATAATCTTTAATCGCGTTTCATCTGACATAGCCTTAATTGCAGGAACATAATCTTCATATGAATGTTTCATATAATAACCTCCTACATATTTATATGCATCAATGTTATCGAATGTTCTCGATATAATAATAACGAACATATCGATAGTTGTCAATATGATTTTGTTGTAAGTTAACTATAAAAAACGCCGACTAAGATACCACTGCACCTTAATCGGCGGCAAACCCATTTTATATTTTCTATTATTATCGATTCCTGACTTAAACCATTAATACTATTTTATTACAACCTTATAGATTCACTTCTATTTCCAACCCAGACTTAAACTCAACCACTATCCTGTCATCATATACAATGGCTTTTTCAACTAGTTTTCTGACCAGTTTATCATCAAACTCCGTAATATCACCGGTTTGCATATTAAGAAAGTCCGTCATCTCAGCAATCCGATCCCTTTTATCTTGACGGAGAGCGTTTCTCGAAAGTGTTTCTTGCCTTAAGTCCCGCAAACGGTAAATCTCGTTGACAATATTATCGTATGCTTCCTTTGAATTTGCCTTTTGGATCAACTCGGTTTGGAGTTCTTCCAGCCTTTTATCAATGTCTGCTGTACTTTCATCCAAATCCG
>JAJBBD010000007.1 GCA_020532355.1 Candidatus Cloacimonadota bacterium
TGCAAATTTGGACTCATTTCAGGGTATTTTCAGACCATCGAATTTGGAAAAACTATTAGCTCATTTTCTACGCTGCGCCAGTAGTGCGTTTCTCCTCGTCAGTAAATAACTCCCGGTCTGAACTGGGTCCATAAAACTGTTTCACAACTCTAATCAGTAGAATACATGGTTATCTCTATTTATGGCAAATAGATGGGCTGCATTTTAGGGCATTTTCAAGTTTGTAAGAATCTGCTTTCTCATGGTTGTGTCCTGGGTATTATATTGTGAAGTACCGGGGAAGCAGAATTGTCTGAAAATTTATCCAGAATTCCCCGTTAACAAGCGGAAAGGACTTCCCAAGTTATTGCCATGCAGTAGAGTAGCACCTAGCAATATCTAATGGGAGGCGCTTATGAAAGCGACCAGTTACGATTTTAGGCACAGGGCAAGCAGGGCAGACCACTGTGACACGTTGAGCACTGTGACAGGTGTCACAGTGGTTCCCGAAAGACGGGAAAAGCCACAGAAGCTCATCAGTAGTGTGTTTGAGCACTGTGACAGCAAAAATGCCGGATTTAGTGTCACAGTGGTCTCGGGGAGAGATCTATGACCGCCAGAGAACTCGTATTGAACTTCGTTAACCAGTATCGCAAGCCCTTCGATGTGCCCCTGATCGTCAATATGACGGGACTGGAGATCGAGGAGATTGAGCCTATCATAACCGAACTGCTGAAGGACAAGACTATTAAGTTAGCCAGCAACCGGGAGCCCATCTATGGCCGCAGTAACCGCTTTAACACAACTTTGGACAAGCAGTTGCGAGCGCACTGGAACTTCGATCCCAAGGCAGCCCTGGCACTTCTCAATCTGATCGAAAAACGCAGTTTCACTTCAATCAGAAGCATCGCAGAAGCCTTCGGCAGAAGCCGTCAGTGGGTCTTCGTCTATCTGGAAGCCCTGGCCTCGGCAGGTGTGATAGGCGTTAACCAATATGGTTACTGCGTGTTAACCAAGAAGGACGTCGGCAAGGTAGGCATCAGGATCAAGCGTGGCATCCTCAAGGAACTGATCTCCCACTGTGCCGAGTTACGTAAGCAGCAGAGACAGCAAGCTAAGATGGATACCTGGCATCTAAAACTGGAAAGCCCTGAGCCGCTTGAAAAGGAGATGGAAGCCTTTAATATGATAATTCACACAGTTATGGAGTGCCTGGGCTTCAATAGAACCCCGTATCAAAAATAGTCAGCCAGTTTTTCTGTACCAAGTTTATAATAGGGGCAGAATAGAATTTTTGGGAGAAGATATGCATACCGATCTTATTCAATGCTTGGAGGAATACAGCTCCATCAAACAAAGAAATACGGCTCACTGTGAAGAATCCTCAGTTGATAAGAGATCTGAAGATTTGGGGCTTCTTCCTAATCACGGCAAGACAGCCAACCTTACCATTGGAAAATCAAATCATTGCATTCAAAATAGTCTGCTCCGCAAACTTATCCGGCATAAGGAATTGAAAGCTTATTGCCTAGAATCCAATGACCTGTCTGTGATCTCAGGGATCTACCAACAAACCAGGGAGAACTATGATCTGGATTACTCAGTGAGGGACATTCTTGGTTTCCTGCCAAGCCCGCAGGCCAATCTGAAAGCTGGATTCGATTATCTGATTAGCTTGGTAGATCGTGGGATCCTCAGCTTCTCCTTTCCCCCTGATCACGACTTCCACACCAATCTTGCATCTTTGCTGCAAGGTCAATACCGCCTTAATGGATTGTTATGGAACATTTTGCTTGGCAAGAAACCATTAAAGTGCTGCGTTGCTATCCTCAACAAGGGATATAAAGATAGTGCCGACCCGCTTGAAGTTGTTTGCGATGCGCTGAGCCATCTTTTCAACCATTATCCTGAGCTTAGGCAGGAACCCAGAGTTGCGGAAGGCGTCTATTACGGTAAAGTGGTGAACCGGATACTGGATATTGCCCTTGATAAGATATCCAGTTTACCCTCAGACAATTCGCTCGGAAGATTTATCACTGCCCATAAACTTAATCCTTTCTGGCAGAAGTCCCTATATATGATCTATTTTCATCAGACCAGGCTAAATGTTGAACTGAGTATTCTAGCTCTAGCTACTTTAATCACCGAAAACAAATCTGATCTTCAGCAAGCAGTTAAATCTGTTGCCCGAAAGAATCTCCTTCAGCATGAAGGTTTGCTTGAGTATCCAGAGCCAAGCATATATCGTAACGATCTTTCCCTGAGTGACGCGGCATTAACGGAATTAACGGATACTTCCACTGGAAAGGTTTTTAACTTGGCAACTACTATTTCTGACTCAGCTTACTTTAGCATGATTAAACCACGTCAGATCATGGATCAACTGATATTACCAGCACATACTCTGGAAAGTATCAAGGCGATTGTAGCGCGCTTGACAAACCCTCGTAAGGATGAGTTAGTGCAATGGGGCCTAATGGGGGCATCTCTTACCGATGATGTATCTGTCCAGCAGGGTTGCATCATTCTGCTCCACGGAGAGCCGGGCACAGGTAAAACCTTCATTGCCGGAGTGATCGCCAACGAACTGAACCGATCTCTGCTGATGATCAATGCCAACAACATCCGTGACATGTATTATGGCAGCACGGAAAAGCGAGCCCGGGCTATGTTTAAAGAGATGCGTCAAATAGCAGCGGAAGTGAATCCCGTCTTTCTGCTCAATGAAGGCGACCAGCTGATCCACAAGCGTGGAAATGATCTGGAGCGTTCTGCAGATGTAACCGAGAACGCCATCCAAAGTATCTTTTTGGAAGAGATGGAAAGCTTTCCAGGTATCTTGATCGTAACCTCGAACCTGGCACAAAACCTTGATCCCGCA
>JAJBBD010000008.1 GCA_020532355.1 Candidatus Cloacimonadota bacterium
GGAGGTTCCAGTGAGTAAACAGGAAAATCGTATTCGGATTAAGTTGAAAGCTTATGACCATCGTTTATTGGATCAATCTGTCGCGGAGATCGTGAAGAGCACACGTAACACCGGAGCCAAAGTAGTTGGGCCTATCCCGCTTCCTACAGATCGGACAGTATATACGATTTTACGTTCGCCTCATACCGACAAAAAATCTCAAGACCAATTCCAGATGTTGGTTCACAAACGTTTGGTCGACATCATGAATCCGACCCAGCAGACAACGAATGCATTAAAGAAGCTTAGTTTGCCGGCGGGAGTTCATGTGGAGATCAAGGCAAATACCAGGAGCTAAGCATGATCGGACTTATTGGAAAGAAAATAGGTATGACACAGATATTTGACGAGAGCGGCAAAGTGATTCCAGTTACAGTGATTCAGGCCGGTCCGTGCAAGATTATTTGTAAGCGTACAATCTCAGAAAATGGTTATGAAGCAATCCAAGTGGGTTATGTTGAGATTCCCGAGCGGAAGGTCTCAAAACCCATGTTAGGACATTTTAAGAAAAACGGTAGCCCCTATTTCCGTTATGTGAGGGAATTTCGTCCTGCCTTTGGGCAACAACTTGATGATTATAAGTCAGGGGATGCTCTGGATGCAAGTTTGTTTGAAGAAGGCGAAACCGTGAGTGTATCCGCAAAATCGAAAGGTCGTGGTTTCACTGGCGTGATGAAGCGTCATGGATTTGGTGGGTTTATTGCAACGCATGGATCTCACGAATCATTTCGAGGACCCGGTTCCATTGGACAATGTGCCCAACCTTCCCGTGTTTTTAAGGGCGTGAAGATGGCGGGGCATCATGGAAACGCCAAGATTACTACTCGTCATTTAGACGTGGTAAAAGTGGACACCGAGCGGAATCTTTTAATGGTAAAGGGCGCAGTGCCTGGCCATCGCAATTCCTTAGTAATTATTCTTAAGGAACAATAGGGGGAAAGTAATGGTTAAAGCAAAAAAATTCAATATCCAAGGCGAAATGATTGGGGAAGTGGAGCTTCCACTTGCCGTATTCGACGTGGATGTAAACTCTCCCAAAGTGCTTTTGCACGAAGTGATAACCATGTATCTTGGCAATCAACGCCAGGGCACGGTTCAGAAAAAGAATCGCTCTATGACTCAGGGCAGTACACGTAAGCTTTTCAAACAGAAGGGCACCGGTAATGCTCGCGTGGGAACTCGCCGTTCCCCCATTCGTGTTCATGGAGGCAGGGCTTTTGCAATATATCCTAAAGATTGGTATCGCCCAATTCCACGCACCAAAAAGCGCATGGCGCTAAAGGTTGCTCTTACAGATCGTGCCCGAGGTGGACGCATCTGCGTAATAGAAGGTTTGAACTTTGAAAAAGCCAGTACTAAGCAAGCGCTTGAGATTATTAGCAAGGTTAGCCCTGATAAGGGACGCAAGCTTGTGATAACGGCGGGGAATCATGCTCCTACGGTTAAGAGCTTCAGCAATATTCCAGACGTAATGACGGATCGTGCTGAGCAATTGCATGCTTACGAAGTATTAAAGAGCAGCTATATCATCCTCAGCGATGAAGCGCTTAAAAAAGTAGAGGAGGTATTCAGCAAATGATACATCCGCGTAATATCGTAATTGCTCCTATCATTACCGAGAAGAGCAGCAATCAAATGGCCGCCCAGAATACCTATACATTTAAGGTATCGATAAATGCCAATAAGATAGAGATCGCCAAAGCCATAGAGCATATATTTGCCGTGAAGGTTCTGGCTGTGAATACCATCCGAATGATGGGCAAACCGAAACGTTTAGGCAGATACAACGGTAAACGCCCGGATTGGAAAAAGGCGATCGTAACCCTGCGCGAAGGCGATAAAATCGCCGATTTTGAGGTATAGAAATGGGAATAAAACATTACAAACCAACAACCCCCTCCCTCCGCTATCGCACGGGTTATAAATTTGAAGAGATTACTACTTCCTCTCCGGAAAAATCTCTACTTAAACCCAAACCGAAAAGTGGTGGACGCAACAATCGCGGTCGCATTACTTGCCGTCATCGTGGCGGTGGGCACCGTAAACATTATCGCATTATAGATTTTAAGCGTGATAAGATTGGGATTCCGGCGAAAGTTGCCACTATAGAATACGATCCTAATCGTACTGCCCGCATTGCACTTTTGCACTATGTGGATGGAGAAAAACGTTACATCATAGCACCCGACGGCTTGGAAGTAGGTAGCAAAGTAATGAGTGGACCCGAAGCTGAAGTAGCAGTAGGAAATGCATTGCCATTAGAACGCATTCCTTTAGGTAGTGTGGTTCACAATATCGAATTGAAGAAAGGTCGCGGCGGTCAAATAGCCCGCAGTGCCGGTGCTTTTGCTCAGGTTGTTGCCAAAGATGGTGATTATGTACACGTAAAAATGCCTTCAAATGATGTGCACCTCATTCGCAAAGAATGTCTTGCCACCATAGGTCAGGTAAGCAATCCGGATCATTCACTGATTAAGATTGGTAAAGCCGGACGCAAACGTTGGTTGGGAATACGCCCTACGGTTCGCGGCGTAGCAATGAACCCGGTGGATCATCCGATGGGTGGTGGAGAAGGAAAATCTTCAGGTGGAGGCCATCCGGTATCCCCCTGGGGTAAACCGGCTAAGGGCGGTAAAACCCGCAAAACCCGCAAATATTCCGATAAATATATCGTGAAAGCGGTCAAAAAGAGATAGTGTGAGGATATAGATAATGTCACGTTCAATCAAAAAAGGCCCATTCGTTGACGATCACCTGATGAATAAAGTAGTAGTCCTCAATGACGAAAACAAGAAAAGCGTGATCAAAACCTGGAGCCGCCGTTCGGTGATAACTCCAGATTTTATCGGTCATACTTTTTCGGTGCATAATGGGCATAAATTTGTGCCTGTATATGTAACCGAGAACATGGTTGGTCATAAGCTTGGGGAGTTTTCTCCCACCAGAACCTACCGTGGTCATAAAGAGAAGAAGAAAAAAGGCAGATAGGAGATAGCAAATGGAAGCAACAGCAAAATTGCGTTTCGCCCGTGGTTCTGCCCGTAAAGCCCGTCTTGTACTGGATACTATTCGCTACAAGCGTGTAACCGAAGCCCAAAACATTCTGCGTTTCTCACGTCGCAGAGCGGCTGGTATAATTTATAAAGTGTTGGAATCTGCGATTGCCAACGCTCAGGTGAAGGATCCCAAGATTGACCTCAACCAGGTATTTGTAAGCCAGGCGATGGCAGATGAGGGTCCTCAGATGAAACGTTTTATGCCCAGAGCTCAGGGAAGAGCATTTATGATAAGGAAACAGACCTGTCATATCTCCCTGGAAATCCAGACTTTAGAATAGGAGGAATACCTTGGGACAAAAAATACACCCCATTCTGTATCGTATCGGTGTAAATAAAGATACCGATTCAATCTGGTTTGCTCAAGGCTCGTCTTATGTGGATTCTCTCCAGGAAGACATAAAGATACGCAACTACATTCGCAAACGTCTGGCAGACAAGATGGTTTCTAAGATAAAGATATATCGTAAAACCAGCTCGATCCAGATAGATATCGCAACTGCCCGTCCTGGTTTGGTAATTGGGAAAAAGGGAGAGGATATCGAGAAGTTGCGCGGCGAGCTGAACATCCTGATCAACAAAAACCGCCCCAATCCGATCACTGTAGCCATCAATGTGGAACAGATCGATAAGATGTGGCTTGATGCCCGTCTTGTGGGCAAAGAGATTGCCCGCCAGCTTGAAGAACGCGTTTCCTTCCGGCGTGCCATGAAAATGGCAATGCGCAATGTAATGAGAGATAACGCTCTTGGAGTTAAAGTACAGGTGTCCGGCCGTCTTGGCGGTGCTGAGATAGCTCGCACAGAGCGTTATAAACAAGGACGTACCCCGCTTCATACTATTCGTGCCGATATCGATTATGCGCATGTGGAAGCACTGACTACCTATGGCGTAATCGGCATTAAGGTATGGATATACAAAGGCGACATTTTGTCATAAGGAGAGAGCCGTGTTAGCACCAAAAAAAGTAAGACATCGTAAGATGATGAAGGGCAGACGCAACGGTCTTTCCTGGACTGGATGCAATGTTGATTTTGGCGATTACGGTTTAATAGCATTGGAAGATGCTTTTATCTCCAGTCGTCAGATTGAAGCTGCTCGTATTGCAATAACCCGCCATATGAAGCGTGTTGGAAAAGTATGGATCCGCATTTTTCCGGATAAACCCATTACCAGCAAACCAGCAGAAACTCGTATGGGAAAAGGAAAAGGCGCTCCAGAATACTGGGTAGCCGTAGTTCGCCCCGGTCGCGTGTTATTCGAGATCGAAGGCGTAGACGTTACCACGGCAAAAGAAGCAATGCGCCTAGCCTCACACAAGCTGCCCATCAAAACCAGATTGGTAGCACGTGAAGGAGTGGAATTATGAAGATTGATGAAATCCGTGACCTCAGCACCCACGAGCTGCAGGCCAGAATCGAAGAACTGCGTATTGAGCTGTTCAATTTGCGTTTTCAAAAAGCAAAGAATTTGCTTGATCGCACCGATCGAATCCGGATCGCTAAACGCGAAATTGCCCGGATAAACACCATCATCAAAGAAAAAGAGCTAAAGGCTTGAGGTAAAAGTGGAAAATACACGTAAAATGATAAAACAAGGTGTGGTGGTTTCGGACAAAAACGATAAGAGCATTGTCGTACGCGTTCAACGCCAGTACATCCATCCGCTATACAAAAAGACCGTTCGCCGCCATAAAAAGTTTATGGCTCACGACGAAAATAATGAAGCCCGCGAAGGCGATATCGTTCAGATTTGCGAATCGCGTCCGCTTAGTGCCCGCAAACGCTGGACTCTGCATAAGATTGTAGAGAGAAGTAAGTAAAGGGGTTTGGAATGATTCAAGTACAAACTATATTGAATATCGCCGATAACTCTGGCGCCAAGAAAGCCATGTGCATCAAAGTATTGGGAGGCTCCAAACGTAAGTATGCCTCCGTGGGAGATGTTATTGTGGTTGCCATCAAGTCTGCCACTCCAGGTGGAAAGGTTAAGAAGAGCGCCGTTGAAAAAGCCGTGATCGTGCGAACTGCCAAAGAAGTACGTCGTCCAGACGGATCCTACATCCGTTTTTCGGATAATGCGGCAGTAGTTATTGATGAGAAACATGAGCCAAAGGGAACCCGCATCTTTGGTCCGGTTGCACGCGAATTGCGCGAAGCAGGATATATGAAGATAGTATCCCTTGCTCCGGAAGTACTGTAGGAGGAAGCGTGGAAAAGAAACTAAACTTAAAAAAAGGTGATTTGGTAGTGGTAATATCTGGTGAGGACAAAGGCAAAAAGGGACACATCCTTAGAGCTTACCCCAAAACCGGACGCGTGATTGTGGAAAAAGTTAACCTGATCAAAAAGCACGCCAAGCCCAGCCAACGCAACCCCCAAGGTGGAATCATTACTAAAGAAGCGCCGATTAATGCTTCTAATGTGATGCTTTTCAACGAAAAATTGGATACGGTATCCAAGCCAGTGATCCAGATTCGTGATAGCCGTCGGATTCGAGTATGTAAGAAATCTGGCGATGAGCTGTAAACAAGGAGCGAATAACAATGAACCGAATCAAAGAAAAATATAAGAGCCAGGTAATTCCTGCCCTTACCAAGCATTTTGGGTATAAAAACCCTCATCAGGTGCCAAGATTGGTGAAGATCGTGCTTAGCATGGGTGTGGGAAGTGCCACCCAGAATAAAGCGATTTTGGATAACGCAGTAAAAGATATGGAACAGATTGCCGGCAGGAAAGTAATGGTAACCAAGGCCAGTAAATCTATATCGAACTTCAAGCTGCGTCAGGGCATGCCCATCGGTTGCAAAGTTACCTTGCGCAACGAAGTAATGTATGAATTCTTCGATCGGCTGATCTCTATTGCCATTCCGAGAATTCGTGATTTTCGCGGGATCAAGACTAATTCTTTTGACGGCAGAGGAAACTACTCTTTTGGCATCAAAGAACAAACTATTTTTCCCGAAATCGAATTTGACAAAGTAGATGCCGTTCGTGGAATGAACGTCACTATCGTAACAAGTGCTCACAACGACGAGGAATGCCACCAGCTCTTAAAAGAACTTGGCATGCCTTTCCAAAGAGCCGAATAAGGAGATAATGTGGCAAAGACTTCATTGATCATCAAGCAACAAAGAACACCTAAGTTCAAAGTAAGAAAGTACAACCGTTGCAAGATTTGCGGACGTCCTCGCGCTTATATGCGCCACTTTGGCATGTGCCGCCTTTGCTTCCGCAAATATGCCTCCGAGGGACAGATCCCCGGAATAACCAGAAGCAGCTGGTAAAAAATTAAGGAGATATAAATGAGCGTATCTGATCCGATAGCTGATGCATTGACCAAGATCCGCAATGCATATCGTGCCGGACACTCACAAGTGATCGTAAACCATAGCAAAGTTATTGAAGCGCTGGTTAAGATCCTTGCTGAGGAAAACTTTGTAAATAGCTTTCAGGTATTAGACAAAGATCCGGAGCACAAATACAACTACAAACGTATATTAGTAATCCTACGTTACACCAATGATGGACGACCTGTAATGCAAGGATTGGTTAGAGTTTCTAAACCCGGAAGACGTGTTTACGTCAAAGCAGACAAAATGCCCAGCGTGTATAATAACACTGGTTGTGCGATTATTTCCACTTCTTCAGGAGTAATGGTGGATCGCGATGCCAGAATTCAGCACGTAGGCGGCGAATATGTCTGCAGAGTTTGGTAGGAGGTATTAATGTCCCGCATAGGAAAAGCCCCTATTAAAATCAGCTCCGACGTTAATGTGAAGATAGAAAACAATATCGTCACCATAAAAGGCAAGCTGGGCGAGCTCAGCTATCCTCTGATGCCTGGAATCAGCCTCGAATTAAACGAAAACGCACTATCTGTAATTCGTTCCGATGATAGCAAAAATCAACGGGCAGTACATGGTCTAAGCCGCGCTCTTATTCAGAACATGGTAATCGGCGTGAGCGAAGGTTACAAAAAGACCCTTCATGTAATCGGTACCGGCTATAGCGCCGAAGTTATCGGACCTTGGCTAAAACTTAGTTTGGGATATTCTCACGACATCTTATTGCGTATCCCTCAAGAACTAAAAATAGAAGCCAATGCTGTTCCCCGCTCAAAAGGTGGGCGTAGCGATTTTACCGCCATCATCACAATTGAAGGAATCAGTAAACAATTAGTTGGCCAATTTGCCGCTGAAGTGCGTGGCTGTCGTCCTCCGGAAAACTATAAGGGTAAGGGAGTTCGCTATTACGACGAACGCGTTACCATCAAAGCCGGAAAAGCCGGAAGCAAATAAGAGGTAATGTAAAATGATAAAATCTATAACTAAGATAAAGAGTACATTACGTGCCCGTCGTCGTGCCGCCATTCGTAAACGTTTGTCTGGCAGCAGTGAGCGACCACGCCTCGTAGTATTTCGTTCAAACAAGCATATCTACGCGCAGATAATCGACGATAGCAAGGGGATAACCCTATGCTCGATGTCTTCCAAAGCCAAGGATTTCTCTTTAGGAGAAGCAAAAACCAAAACCGATGTCAGCCACATAGTTGGCACCAAACTTGGAGAAAAAGCCTTAGCAGTTGGAATCAAAACCATCGCCTTCGATCGTGCCGGATACAAGTATCATGGCAGAGTAAAAGCTCTAGCCGATGGTGCCCGCAAAGCCGGGCTTGAGTTCTAAACAGGAGGAAAGCTTGAATTACCAACACAATCAGAATCCCGAAGAAGAAAAACTGGTAGAGAAGATTATCGATACCAAGCGCGTGGCAAAGGTAGTAAAAGGTGGACGTAATTTCTCCTTTTCCGCTATTGTAGTGGTAGGAGATAAAGCCGGAAACGTCGGCGTGGGAAATGGCAAAGCAAATGAGATTGTAGATGCCATTCGCAAAGCCAAGGAAAAAGCGGTAAAGAATATGTTCCGCGTTCCTATCGTTAAAGGCACTGTTCCTCATGAAATCGTTGCCCGTTTTGGAGCCAGTCGCGTTATGATAAAGCCGGCTTCACCAGGTACCGGAGTTATTGCCGGGAACACTACTCGCGCAATCTTTGAAGCAGCCGGAATAGAAAACATTCTGTGCAAATCCTTGGGTAGCAACACCCCTACTAACGTGGTGAAGGCCACCATCAACGGACTAAAATCTATGCGTACTATCTCCGACATCGCTCGTCTGCGCAATAAGACTATTGCTCAGCTTACCGGTCAGGAGGAGAAATGAAGAAGATTAAAGTAACCCTTATCCGCAGCACCATAAATCGTATTGAAAGCCATAAAAGGGTTGTAAAATCCCTTGGTTTGAACAAACTAAACAGCAGCCGGATTCATGATGATAACCCCGTGATCCGCGGTATGATCAACAAAGTGTCGTACATGCTTAAAGTAGAAGAAGTGCAGGGAGAATAAGAATGTTAACACTCAACAACCTCGGCAGACCAGCCGGTAGAAAAAATAAGAAACGTCTTGGTAAGGGACAAGGTTCGGGACATGGCCATCAGGCAGGTCGTGGGCACAAGGGTAAGAAAGCCCGTGCCGGCGGCAACATTCCTGCATCCTTTGAAGGTGGTCAGATGCCAATCAACCGCCGCTTGCCCAAGCGAGGATTTAAAAACATCTTCAGGGTAGGCTATCGCAGCCTCAACCTTAGCCGTTTACAAGGATTGGAAGATACAGAATTTGACATCGCCAAGCTCGAAACAATGGGCTTGATCCCGTCTAAAGGTCAAAAAGCTAAAGCTCCGGTTAAAGTACTTGCCGGAACTACTGAAGAATTCACCAAAGCTGTTCATATCAAAGCGAACGCTTTTTCCAAAAACGCTAAAGCGCTCATCGAAAAGAACGGCGGCAAGGCGGAGGTAGTTTAATTTGCTTAAGACTATCACAAACATGTTCCGGATTCCGGACCTAAAAAAGAAGATACTGTTTACGGCGTTGTTTTTGGTGCTTTACCGCATGGGTAGTTTTGTGCCCATCCCTGGTGTAGATGCCACAGCGTTGCAAGCTTTTTTTGAAGGCGCCAGAGAGGGTGGTAATACTCTATTTGGTTTGCTTGATCTTTTTGTAGGTGGAAACTTTGAACGTGCATCGGTTTTTGCTTTGGGAATTATGCCCTATATCACAGCATCCATCGTGATTCAGCTGTTAGGCAGTATAATTCCCTATTTCGAAAAGCTTCGCAAAGAAGGAGCGGAAGGACAGAAGAAACTGAATCAGATAACCCGTTATGGCACGGTTGGCTTGGGGGCCTTCAATGCTGTTACCATTACTTTATGGCTTAGCAACCTCAGTGGTGGAGTGGTGCCTGTTTCAGGAATCTTGTTCCATTTCACCGGAATAATCACTTTGGTGACCGGTACTATGATTGTAATGTGGATTGGTGAGCAGATCACCGAACACGGTATTGGCAACGGAATTTCGTTGATTATATTTGCTGGTATTATTGCTCGCTATCCCGAAGGTTTCATCAGAATGTTCCAAAAGATTGGAGCAGAACCTACTTATGCCTGGAAAGCAGTATTTGCCGTGCTTCTCATGGTAGCAGTTACAACCGCGGTAATATTTGTAACTGAAGCTACCCGCAAGATTCCCGTTCAATATGCCAAGCGCATAGTGGGACGCAGAGTTTATGGCGGACAAAGTACATATATTCCATTGCGCGTGAATACTGCCGGTGTGATTCCTATCATCTTTGCCCAAAGCGTATTGATGTTCCCAGCCACTATCGCAGCCTTTTTTGGCTCCGGTGGAGGTTTTTGGGTGACACTGCAAAGATGGTTATCTCCTGGAGCGGCATTATATACAATTCTGTATGTATCGCTTATCATCTTCTTTGCATATTTCTACACTGCAATAGTATTAAATCCTACTGAAATGGCTGAAAACATGGTCAAATATGGCGGTCATATTCCTGGTAAAAAACCGGGCAAAAAGACTGCCGAGTACATTAACAGCGTGTTAACCAGAATCACCCTCCCTGGAGCGGTATTCTTCGCTTTTGTAGCGCTATTACCGGAAATTATGAGTCACCGCTTTGATCTGCCTTTCTATTTTGGTGGAACTGGTCTCATCATCGTGGTTGGAGTAGCCTTGGATACATTGCAACAAATAGAATCACACCTGGTAATGCGTCACTACGACGGATTTATGAAAAAGGGTAAGCTTCGCGGACGCAGCAGTTAAGTATGATTTATATTAAGTCACCAGCTGAAATTGGAAAGATTAAAGCCGCCAGCAAGATAATAGGCGAGTTACTGAATGCTCTTGAAGGCATGATGAAACCGGGTGTTTCCACGTGGGAGCTGGATGCTTATGCAGAAAGTTTCATACGCGAGCGTGGCGGTAAGCCAGCTTTTAAGGGATATCAGGTTCCGGGGTTAAAACCTTTTCCCGGCACTTTATGCACATCGCTCAATAGTGGAATTGTGCATGGCATTCCTTCCAAGAAAGCAGTTTTAGCAGAGGGTGATATCATCGGCATCGATGTTGGTGTCATCAAAGACGGATATTATGGTGATGCAGCCCGCACCTATCCGGTTGGAGCCATTAGTAAAGAGGCACAAGATCTCATGGATGTTACGCAAGTTGCATTAGCAATGGGCATTCGTGCTGCAGTAGAAGGAGCCAGAGTTGGAGATATCTCCAATGCCATAGGCACCTATATCAACAGTAAAGGATACTTTGCAGCAGATGATCTTACCGGACATGGCGTGGGACGTGAGTTGCACGAAGACCCGCAGATACCCAATACCGGCAGAGCAGGATACGGTCCTCGCATAAAAGCTGGAATGACGTTTGCGATTGAGCCCATGGTAAATATAGGCACCAACAGAGTTATCGAAAAAGGTTGGGAGTTTTTTGTGGCAGACGGAAGTCTTTCTGCACACTTTGAACACAGCATCCTGATAACCAAAGCCGAAGCCGAAATACTTACAAAAGCTTAAGGGGAAGGAAGATTTATGAGTAAATCCGGTGTTATCGAAGTGGAAGGCGTGGTTACCGAAGCGCTTCCCAATACTACTTTTCGGGTTGAACTGGAAAATGGGCACGAGATTTTGGCTCATTCTTCCGGGAAAATGCGAATGAACTATATAAGAATCTTACCCGGGGATAAGGTAAAAGTTGAGCTTTCTCCTTATGATCTTACCCGGGGTAGAATTACATACCGCTATAAATAAGAGAATTGCTAATTCCTCGCGAGGAGTAGCAAGGAGATAACAATGAAAGTCAAAGCATCAGTTAAGATAATCTGCAAAGATTGTAGAATAATCAAACGCCATGGCGTTATTCGAGTTATCTGCAGCTCTAACCCTAAACACAAACAAAGAC
>JAJBBD010000009.1 GCA_020532355.1 Candidatus Cloacimonadota bacterium
ATGGCACCCTCGGCGGCAGGGACTCTGTCCGGCACTTTCCCCAAAACCACTTTCATCATGGTTCCGCTCAGCGATGAACCCATGTTTGTGGTTTCACCTCCCGAGCAAGATTTTGGCACGGTACTGGTTTCTTCCAGTGCCCATCAGAATTTCTTCATTGCCAATGCCGGTGGAGGAACTTTGGGAATCAACAGCATTTCCATCACTGGAGATGACGCCTTTACTTTGACGGATGTCCCGGATTTGCCGGCGAGTCTGACTACAGGCAGCACCCTGGTCTTTGGTCTGGACTTTAGCCCCACGGCTGCAGGTGTGCATACTGCACAGATATCCATAACCGACAACATTACCCGTGAAGTGCACACTATAGAAATTACTGGTAACGGCTATGACGCCACTATCTACAGTTTACCATTCTTGGAAAACTGGGATACAGCCACAGTGCCAAATTTCCCTCTGGGCTGGTCTTACATACACAATAGCACTGCCAGCTCTTCCTATCTGAGAACCAGTACCAGCAGCCCTCACAGCGCACCAAACTGCGTACAGATGGCAAACTCCAATGATACTTCGGCAGAATTGATCCTGATTTCACCGATTATCGACAATACGATTGATATCAACAGTATCCGGGTGAAACTCATGATGAAAGGAGACACCGACCATCTGATTCAGATTGGCACGATCGTGGACCCTGCCGATCCCACCACCTTTGAATTATGTGAAGGGGTCACAGTGCCGACCGGTTGGGCAGAATACACTGTCAACCTAACCGCTCATACCGGTACCGGTCGATACATCGCTATCCGGCACGGTCTGTTCAGCACTTACGACACTACTTACATAGATGATATTATTTTTGAAGAGATCGCTCCGAACGACTTGGCCGCAGCTTCTATAACAGGCAACACAAGTCCCAATGTAAACACTGCTACAAACTACATCGTGAATGTATATAACAATGGCACTGCCCCCCAATCTGTCTATCAAGTTCAGATTCTGGACGATGAAGACACCGTCCTGGCCTCAGGAGCTGGAACAGAGGTTGCTCCTGGCGAGACAGCAGGTATCACTCTTAGTCATACTTTTACTACAGAAGGTGCTCATACAATCAAGGGTAAAGTGATCCTGGCCGGTGACGTAAATCCCGCTAACGATGAAACTGATCTACTCACAATTTCCGTGATGGAGGAGGGCCTGCTGGTTGCCGGAATTGGCAGCGGCACATCCGCAAATACCACCACAGGTGGTCCGGCACCTTACGGCACTTTCTACAAAGCCTTCCGTCAACAATTGCTTTACAAAGCAGACGATTTCTTCGCTGCCGGCGCTGCTCCGGGGATGATTTCTGCTCTTGCTTTCAACGTGCAGGATCTGGATACTTGTGGACCCATGACGAACTATAGAATTCGTCTGAAACATACAGATCAAGCAGCTCTCACTACCACTTTTGAACTTGGTGATTATACCACAGTGTGGCAGAGAAATACATTTATGCCCACCCTTGATTGGAACGTTCATAACCTTGACACTCCTTTCATGTGGGATGGCGCTTCAAATCTGATCGTGGAAATAGTTACCGATGTGATACCAGACGCCTGGGCTCACAATGCTTTAGTTTATATGAGTGCTACCGATTATGCCAGTTCACTGCGCTATCAGAGTGACTCCAATAATGGCCTTACCGGAACTACCGGTACAACCTCTACGAATCGCTCCAACATCCGTTTCTACATGATGATCGAAGGCATGGGATCGCTTTCCGGCACTGTTACTGCCGCTGGCAGTCCCCTGGCAGATGTGGAAATCAGTGTAAATGATACTATCTTCGAAACTACTACTTCCGCCTCAGGTCAATATAACTTCCCGTTCCTGGCGGAAGGAGCTCATACCCTCACTGCTCATAAGATCGGTTATGAAGACGAGCATGTGAACTTTACCATTGTAGAAGATGAAGAGACTATCGTCAATATCAGCATGACCGAATCCGCTTCTGTCAATGTGACCGGTACCGTGACGGGCAGCGATGCCCCGAGCGTGCCGCTGAGTGATGTAGAAGTGACTCTCTCGGGTGTGCTGAACTATACTGCCTATGGCAACGATGCAGGTCAATTCACGGTAGAGAACGTCCTTTCCGGAAATACCTATAACTACGTCATATTCAGACCTGGATACCAGGCTGCTACAGGCTCCATCACAGTCGGTTCGACTGATTACGATATGGGTAATACCATTCTGGAAGAGCTCACTCTGCCGCCTTCTGCCATCACCGCTACGGTGAATGATGCAGAGACTGCAGTTAATCTGATTTGGGGCGCTCCCGGAACCCCCGGGAACTTCTACTTCTTCGATTTCGAGAATGACGACGGTGGCTGGGTAGCTTCCTCAAATTGGACTGGTGCTTCTTTGCCAAATTACCCGGAAGGTGACTGGCAATGGAATAACACCTACAATGCTGCAAACTACAACTCTGCAGGTGGAAGCGACCCACAAAATCCCCCTCAAACTGCATACTCCGGAACCGGCATGTGGGGAACTAATATTTATGGTCCCTATACAAATTGCGCAGTATCAGGAGAGCGATCTTACCTGAGGCAGACCTTTGATCTTAGTACTTTTGCTGATCCTGTGTTAAACTTCTGGCATTATATGGATGGGTATAATACCTGGGATTATGGTGAAGTTCTGGTGAATGGAAATGTAGTATGGGGAACCAGTGCTGCGGCTGTATTTATGCCCTGGCAAGAACTTACTATAGACCTATCAGCTTATGAAAACCTGACAGACGCTGAGATCAGCTTTGAATGGTCATCCACAACGGTGGTAAACTATGCCGGTTGGTATATAGACGATGTTTACATCGGCCCTGCGGGTCTGTTAGACCGTAGTTCTCAGTTTGCCGCTAATCCAGGTAATTTCATAACCCCCATCAGGCTGCCTGCCAATCAGCTGGCGGAAGAAAGGGCCAGCCTGAACGCTCCCAAGAAGATAGCAGACAGCTTCAGACAGCCAATGTCAAGACCTCCCAGACGATCAAGACAGAATCCCTCCCGTCTCCCTGTGGGATACAAGGTCTGGCGCTTTGAATACGGACAGGAGAATACTCCCGCTCAGTGGGTCTCGCTGACCCCAGCCATGATTACCGATACTACTTTCACAGACCCCGCCTGGCCAAGCTTCCCCGATGGAGTTTATAGATGGGCTGTGAAAACGATCTATACTAATGATGTAGAATCGAATCCCGGCTTCTCAAATACCATCCGTAAACAGCCAAATGACATGTCTGCGCTATCCATTA
>JAJBBD010000010.1 GCA_020532355.1 Candidatus Cloacimonadota bacterium
ATGCTTGGTGATGTAGATGGGGATGGGTTTGACGATGTTGGTATTTTCTATTACTTAAACTATCATCCCTGTTTCGATATCATGTGGGGAGGGTCTTTTACACGGCAAAACATACTATCTCTTGATTTTACAAGTTCGGCTGCTAATGGATCAATCATAGGAATTGGCGATATTAATAACGATGGATATCATGACTTTTCCATAGGATACGTTGAGGAGCAGCAGGGAGCAGAGCAATATTCCACCGTCAAAATGTATTATGGGAACAGTAATAGGGTGTTCTCTGATTATACACTTATGATTCACACGCCAAATCCTATCACGAGAAGATGCATCCCTCTTGGTGATTTAAACAATGATGGATTCGACGATTTTTTGGGTTATATTGACAATTTAGGAATGAATGTTTGGTTCGGGACAGGTGCCAATCTTCCTCTATCTCCCAGCGTTATTTTAAATCCTGTTTATTTTGGAAATTCTCAAGTAAGAGGAATAAACTTTGGTGATATCAATGGCGATGGCTTCAGTGATGTAGTTGGTGCCAGCTATAACTCTCGCCGCTTTGCAGTTTGGCTGGGTAGCAGCAACATGGACGGACACGCAGACTGGCAAAAAGGCAGCACTCATGATAATTTTGGCTATGATCTGGCCATGGGTGATTTCGACGGAGATGGCTATTGTGATATAGCCGTTTCTGCTCCTAAGGAGAATGGCGGACTCTGGCCATATCACGATTATCGGGGCTATGTGTTCATCTATGCCGGGAATCCTGGAATGGTGGCCAATGAAGATCTGCATACGCCGCTACTTGTAGAGCAAATACAGCTAAAGCTCAGCCCTAATCCGGTGCGAAGCGGCAATACAATCAATATCGAGATTAGGAAACCTGCGGATGTAAAAGGTAAAACTGCCGAGGTTCAGGTCTTTAATATAAAAGGCCAGTTGGTCTATCAAGAAGAAGATAAAGCTATTTCTGCAGATAATGCTACTTGGTCACTCAATCTAAACAAGCTCACAAACGGTGTGTATCTTTGCCGGGTAAAAATCGGCAAATTGCAGACCACTAAACGGTTCACCATCATAAAATAAGGAGAATACCATGAAAAAGTATTTTATCATCGCATTTCTCGTCGCTTTGGGAATGCAATTATTAGCAGTCACTGCCGATGAATTTTTAATAGGCGCATATTCTCAGTACCAGATCAGATATACAGGTTCCAATTATGCGGATAAATTTGATGATCTGGGAGGATTCCTTCATAGTGCTGGATACAACGCAACGACTTACAGCCTAACAAATGATCACTCAGATAAGTTACAAAATATATTTGCAACTATGGACAGCAACAGTGTAAAGAGCATGTTAATTGACAATACGTGGCTTTCACCGAGCGGCGAAATCGGACTGAGTAGTTTGTCATTTGCCAATAAATTACAAATTGAAGCAGAATATCAGTTCAAGACATCTGAAGGAAGTTTTGTCGTGGACAATCTCACTACTGCTAATGAGTTAGTTTGCATGGAATCGTATGACTATGTAACAATGCATGAATGCGGAACCTTTCTTGAAGATTTTCAATACTCAAACGATCATGCTTGGTTATGTGACTCTGCAGAAGGTCATTTAGCGGGTATGGCCTTGTCCCACCCCAGGAGGAGGTGGAAACCAGGGAATAAAGATTGGCCAAGTATGCTGAGCAAAGATATTCTATTTATCCGCGAAGCATTACAAGACCCAAATAGCAAACTGTACATATCTGTAGCAATGAGGTTTGCAGATCTCGCTCCTGGAGACCCTGTAGCGAGTATAAGCCTAAAACTTCACAATCCACCTGCTCCCGATGATTATGATGAATATGCGATTTATGACACAAGCACTTATGTAAATGTGCCCCTTACTCCTATCGACGGCAGCTCTTATGGAACAAACATCACCGAACAAACTCCTTCTTCAATACAGGATGATTATGGTAATTACCTGTTTGAATATTACGTTGATTTATCAGCAGTCACCTCAAGTATGACCGGTAATATAAATTCCTCAACCCGTCAGTTCTATCACATCAATCCAGAAGTCTATTGGCACGGTAACGGCAAATTGGTCATTGATTATATAGTAATCGAAGATGGAGTCAATAGATCTGTAAGGCAAAACCCAGCTTCACCGTATCTCAATTATTTAGAATCTCACATTAATAGTATGGAGTCAGTTGACACCCATAACAATTTGCTCTATCTTTATGGCAAGGATGAGCCACGTGCAGGCCAACTGCAAATATATAAGCATACGCAAAATTATCTGAAGACTTTAACCCCTCCCCGTAAATCAATTACAGCCGTGTGGTTGAAGGACTACGATTTGATAAAACATGATAACATCCGCTATAATTATCAAAAACGATTCTTAAGTGAAGTTAATCCAGATAGAATTATGGTGGATATTTTCCCTTTGCAAGGAAATATTACATGGAATAATGACATGAGTCCTGGCCAATCAGTTCAATCCAGAATTGATAACATGGTACACTACTTTTATCATAAGCTCGTTACAAATATCCGAGATTCAACCAATCCCGACACTGAGGTCTTCTACGTACCTCAGACCTTTGGAAATGTGCTCTCTGCTACAGATATGTGGTCGTACAATATGCCACCCCACAGCATGATAAAAGCCCTTAAGTTTTTGCCCCTATGTTACGCTGCAGACGGCACTGTAGATTTTTGCGTAGCTATTAATCCGAATATAGAAACAGAAAAAGGTAATTGGGTGACGCCGTTGTCTCATGATCTGGCTGGAGGTAGCATGTATAATAATCTAAGAATTACTGATCATGTATCAGCGTATAATATGATAACTGACGCCAACGAAAAGATTGCAAAATACGGCCCGATCATCAGAAACTTAAACTGGCTTAATGCTAATAAATTGATGACAAGCGGTATGAAATCTACAGCAGCATTAGACCATGATGATCAGATTAGTCTTAATAGTTTGCTATTAAATGATTTGCATGTTGAAGCGGAGGTGGATGCAACTGGTTACACTGGATACGTGCAATGTGGATATTACCTTGATTCTATGGGAATGCCTTACTACATGTTAGTCAACAGAAGATCAGTATATAAAAGAGCAGGAAGTGAAATTCCTCCAGGCACGCCGTTAAAATCTGTTGACCTATTCTTCAATGACGCAGAGCCACAAGAAGTTTGTTTTGAACCTGATAATAATAGTCACAACATATTTGGGACACACGTTGC
>JAJBBD010000011.1 GCA_020532355.1 Candidatus Cloacimonadota bacterium
CGCAGTAAAGTAGTGTATCACCGTATTGCTACGCTTTTCTTCAGGGCTGGCCGGCTCAATCCGAATGTCCAAAGAGTGAAGATCTTGGTGAGATTCAAAGATGCGCTGATAGCATTTATTACATTCATCCTCTTTGCCATCAGCAAAGTCTGCGTGATACTGGTTGATCTGCCGGCAGGAATCTTTCAATAGTCCTTTCAGGGAACTCTCGCGGATGGATACCATACCCTGGTCTCGGTACTGAGCGTCATCGAATAGCCCGATATTACCAGTTCCGGTGCCAAGGTGAAAATCTTCGAGCATCTCCATAACGCATGTGATCTTAATGATTTTCATGATTTGCCCCCTTGTCTTTTAGGCCAAGTCTATAGAAATCGATGATTTCGATTTTATCCAGGGAGGAGTCCAGACGAAGGCCATTTTCTGGTTTTTCATAGGTGAAGACAGCTTTAAGCAATTCATCATCTTTGAACAACAGATCCCTCAGGAACTCCACATCTTTATACCCATTTTTCAGAGCTGAACGATATGTCTTGATCTTATTGTTTGCGATCTTGGCGTCAGGGCTATCAAGAGCATTTGCCAGATCTAGAACATAAGAAAGCAAAGTTTTGATCTCTGCGCCGGTATAGGGCTTCATAGAGAGGACTTCGGTCATGGCTTGATAATCATCTGTGTAGCTCAGTACATAGGAAGCAAGACGGAGATCTTTTAGGTCCTGATAGACGCTATCAAAATGAACGTGCCAATCAACATAGGGAGTTATACTTGAACTATTCATCTTTGCGTAGCCGGCTGCTTTTGCTGATTCCAGACACATCTCAGCGATTTCATTGGCCTGAGCCACTGGATATGAATCCTTTACGAATGCTACACCCACTGAGACTGAGAGACCCCCTCGATCAGCGGAGGCTAGTTTCGAGGCTATATCCAGGGCTATCTCCGGGGTGCTGATCAAGAACAAATCATCTCCTCCCAGCATCAGCAAGATGAAAGGCAGGCTCGGATATTTACCTTTCTCATCAATGTATGAAGATACTGCGCCGTATAGCAAATCGTTCATTTGCTTACGGTTTTGATGCCAGAATCGCTCGATCTCAATAAAGGCTTCAAAGACATTCTTTGAATCGATGCTCTCTCTTAGATCTTTGAACCTGGCCCCGGTCCCGTTTCCATCTGCCTTGATATAGGCAAGCATGTTCCTTTTATTGCTTTTCCCGCTTTTAGCCAACTCAGTCAATTCTTTGGGTAACCGTGCGCAATTGATTCCGTTAGCCTTATAAAACCGGGATATGGCATCCTCTGTCTTCAGTGAATAAAAACTATCCGCTTGCTGAGACATCATCTTGGCTGATGCTCCAACCACGTTTCCCTGTTCCCGACCTACTCCGAGGGACTCTCCATCCATTGTGCACAACTGATAAAAGGGCGCGTCTACGAATATCGGAGATGCTGCACGGGTATCAATGGGCAGGGATTTGCAGTCTTCCATAAACTGCTTCCAGGTATCTTCAGGGCTGAATTCTCTTTTGGACATGGTAATCTCTAGCCCGGGTGCTTTGTCTCTGATGAGATGACATGCTTTGGCTACGAATATATCAAGCTCAGCTTGTGTTTGGAATACCGCTTCAAAGTGGCCACCGGCAGAGGATAAGACATTTTTTTCGAGCAGTTTCCTGATCTGGAGTGGACTGTCCTCAGGGATATGGGGAAATATCGAGTCACACGGAGGCATCATTTCCGGTAAGTTCTTGCTAAACAACTCTCCAATACATGAGTTAGCCCCCAACATATACTTGAGTTTGGGAACCTTAAAAATGAACTCTTGCACTTTACGCAAATCAATGTGCAAGTGGTGAATAGTGATACTCATTAATCCTCCTTGATTCTTGTCTGACTCTACAACTACAATTTGATCCAGAAGACCAAATCGCAAAAATTCAAACTACCTGGTAGCCTAAAACTCGTCAAGTACTTTATTAGGATCATCTTATCCTAGGGGTCGCCTCCTAGTATTCAGCCCCAATTATCAGGCTCATAACTGCTTGCAAAATATGGGCTCCTCATGCCTCCCTCACCGGTCGCTCACCGGTCGAGCGTGCAAGCGGTGAGAAAATAAGGACTTACGCGATTTGCCACTTCGCGGCAAATCGAATTGAGAATTGAAAATTGAGGATGAAGAATTAGGGGGCGTTGCACAAATCGAATGTAGAGTTTGGCAGTCTTTCCATATCCCCACCCGTCGCCCCAGTTTAGTAATTCCGGAAAGTCAAACGTAGTGAGGCTTATCCGGAATCTGCCTCAAAACCTTAAAACTTAATCTAAAAAAGAACATAGCACCGCCGGAATAAATGGTTTATCTCGTGATTCTTAACTAATACATCACTGTGGTCAGGCTCGCTGAAGCTTGAGTTTCTGTCAATCTAACATTACCATACTGCGTCAGAAATCTTATCTCATGAGATTGGACTAATACCATGTAGATGGTAGGCACATGATCCTCTTTCCCTTGACGGATTTGCCCAGGATTTTTTTCTCGACCGCATGATGTCATTGCCTTAATAGAGGCTAAAATATACGCAATCAATTGTTTGGTTTGGATCATTGTCTACACTTAGCGGGGCTTGCTTCCAAATCTGTTTGAGGAGTCTGATTATGTCAGAGAAACTAACCGGGAATGACCTTTTACAATACATTGATCAGATGAATGATCCCGAAAAGCTCAAGAAAGCTCTGGAATTTATCCATCCTGCTGATATTCTTGACGCTCTGGAAGATTCGGATATAGATCAGATCTCTTTCCTAGCTCGGCTGCCCAACGACATCTTGGCTGAGATCATTGAAGAAGCTGATGATGAGGACAAAAACGAGATCTTTGACCTCTTCGAAGGGCAAAAGCAGCAACAAATTATCAGCGAAATGGCATCGGATGAATTGGTCGACCTCTTGGAGACCTTGGATCCCAAAGATGCAGATGATCTGATCGCAAGTTTGGAGCCCGAGGAAGCCTCCAAACTCAAATCCTTGATGCGCTATGACCCCGAAACTGCCGGAGGCATCATGGCGACCGAATTTGTCGCCATCAAAGAAGCAATGACCGTCAAAGAGGCTCTGGAATATCTCCAGCAATATGGAGAGGAAGCAGAAGCCCTTTTCTATATCTATGTGCTTGATAAACAGGGCGCTCTACAGGGCGTGATCTCTTTGCGCGACATCGTCGTAAGTAGATTTGATACACATCTTCGGGATCTGACAAATCCCAACGTCCTCTCCGTGACGCCCGAGATGGATCAGGAAGAAGTGGCGCGAATCTTTCATAAATATGGCTTTTCCAGTATCCCGGTGGTGGATCAGAGGAACAAGATGCTCGGAATCATCACGGCTGATGACGCTCTGGAAGTGGTCGTGGACGAGAGCACCGAAGACTTTGAAAAGATGAGCGCTTTGGCTCACAGCGATCTCGAATATCTGGATTCAGGAATCATCGATCTGGCACGCAGGAGAATCTTGTGGCTGCTCTTTTTGATGATCTCTGCCACCTTCACGGGATTTATCATCCAAGGCTATGAAGCCGCATTGACTGAGATGGTCATCCTGGCTGCCTTCATCCCGATCCTGATGGACACAGGCGGCAACGCGGGAGCACAATCTGCCACACTCATCATCCGCGGCATGGCTCTGGGAGAGATCGATATCAGCGACTATTCAAAGGTCTTTTTCAAAGAACTTCGCATCAGCCTCTTGGTTGGCGTCACCCTTGCGGTGGTGAATTTCCTCAGAATTCTGCTCTTCAATCGCGATATGATGCTGGGCATCACCGTGTCTGTGGCGATGCTCTTCACGGTGGTCACAGCAAAGATTGTGGGCTGCTCCTTGCCCATCATCGCTCGCAAACTCAGGATAGATCCCGCCATCATGGCTGCCCCGATCATCACCACCATCGTGGATGCGCTGTCCTTGATGGTCTACTTCTGGCTGGCTACGACGATCTATATCTAGTCCCCACGAGATAGCCCCCGGCTAAGCCGGACTTGTGCTTGACAGATTTCCGCTCTTAAGATCTGATCTTTCCTAGGTGTCTAAGCTCCTGGGTGGCAGTAAATTAGGTAAAAATAGTGCTTGACAAAAACACCTCGTAAGTTATTGTGGTAGTGCAAACAACGCAAATAACAAAACGAGGTGTTAA
>JAJBBD010000012.1 GCA_020532355.1 Candidatus Cloacimonadota bacterium
CGACCTCAGCCCGATGAATACATATAACTACCGGGATGTTTTTGGCGGCAGAATGCATTATTCTTCTGCGGCTTTTGAGGGCTTCGGCGAATATGCCTATAGCAAACGGTATAAGATCGATAACACTACTGAGGGACATGGGGCATATATCAGTGCAGATTACTTGATTGGCGATTTGCTCGTTGGAGCAGCATATAAGAACTACTTGAATTTTGACTATCGGTTAAACGACATTCCCTTGGCTAACTATCATGGCGAAACCATTTCTGACTTGCTGGCAAGCGGCAAGGATGAAGAAGGCTGGCAGGCTCGTGCAGTCTACACATTACTGGATGACTATTATTTTAGCGCAGATTATGCCGAAGCTTGGGACAGTTCTGAGAAAATAAGGATGAGCGATCTATATGTGGCTTTGGATATTACATTCGACAGTGATATGTATCAAGTAGCGTGGTCTCAAATAGAAAAAGTGGATAATGGCCTTAGAGCTTGGCAGAAAGAGTATTATCCCACATTAGCGGGAGATGCGCATTTATTCGGTTTTCCTGTATATTTAAAAGGAGATTTTAAAGTAGTGGAAAAACGCAGATTCAGTAATAAAAGCCGCCATTACGAGCCTCAAGTGCAGGCAGATATTGCTATCAAAAAGCTTTCCGTTTCTTTGGGCTTACAAAGCTGGTGGAACGATTTTGATTCAATCATGAAAAGCACATACAATCCCAATATAGAATTGAAGTATCCGCTCTTTAGCCACAGCGACCTGGTGGTGTTTGCCGGCAAGGAACAGGGTGGAAAAGTGTGCCGCAACGGCGTATGCAAATTTGTGGCACCATTTGAAGGCATAAGAGCCGAACTTAGTACAAGGTTTTAGAGGATGCTCATGAAACACATAATGATAATTATCTTACTGCTGGGTTTAGCGCTGCTATATGCTCAGAATGCACCATATTATCCAACTACCACATTGATTGAGAACTTTGGTGCCTCGTGGTGCGCCGCATGTGAATTTGCTCAAATGGGTTTGGATACCATAGAAAGCCAGATAAATCCCGGTGAAGTGATTTTCACGCGCTTACTTACAGAAAGCGGCCAGCATAGCAGTGCTGAGGTGGATTCCAGATTTGAACTCTATGAAGTATTGGGTTTCCCGGCTGTGATCTTCAATGGTAAGATACGGGTAAACGGATCGGATGAGCCGGTGATGGATGGGAGCCTCTATCGGGAAGCGCTTAATCAATTTCGTTACCTGGGTTCCCCCCTTAAAATGAATTGGGAAGAAATCAACCACGCTGATGGTATTTATACGGTGAATGTAGCGATGTTACACGATGAGATCGTTGTGGAAGATGGCATGGTTTACCTATATCTTGTGGAAGATAATCTCGGAGAAGGACTTACGCGCATTGTACACTATGTGTCGAGCCAAGCCATTTCGATTGCCGGCGCAGGCAGCACTGCCCTATTTGATTTTGACATAACGCCAGATCCGGCTTGGGATTTGTCCAATCTATGGGCAGTGGCTTTTGTACAATTACCTTCTAATACGATATTACAGGCAATAAGTTCCGAACCGCAATCCGGAAATCAGATCCGTGTAGCAGCTCCCTTCGATTTGAATATGCGAACAGAGGATACAGGTGCGTTCTTCTCCCCCAATTTCTATGTTTACAACATCGGTGAAGCGAGCATACTCAACACATCTGTACAGGTACATAGTGCTCCGGATGATTGGTACGTAAATTATTGTGATTTACAAGGAATGTGCTATCCGGGCAGTATGATTTTCTCACACAACATGAGCCCAAATCAGGCAAAAGCGTTCGATCTGAATATAAGTGCCGGAAGCGAAGGCACCGGCGTATTTGACTTTGTAATTGAATCCGACGATGCTCCCAGCTATCGGATTCCGTTTACATTGAGAGTTGGAAACGTAAGCAACGTCGATCCGCTTATGGTCCCTGCAACTCTAAGCATTCAAAACACTTGGCCTAACCCCTTCAAACAAGGTCTCAGCTTCCAAATCCAAAATGCAAAGGCTGGATCTTCTTCCAAGATAACAATCTTCAATACCCGCGGACAAAAAGTGGATGAACTGCCGTTGCAAAATCTCAAAGAAGGGATAAATCAGGTTTCTTGGAATGCCACTGATTTGCCCTCTGGGGTTTATTTCTATCGCTTGGATGGCAATCTGCAAAGCGGTAAACTGTTAAAAGTTCAATAGAGATGAACGACAATATTCTTTTTGCCTTTGGGTTGACTCTTTTGGCAGGTTTATCTACGGGGATTGGTTCCCTGATGGCGTTTACCTCCAAAAAGTTCAGCCCAAAGTTCCTCTCCGCCGCTTTAGGGCTATCGGCGGGGGTGATGATTTATGTGAGTTTTGTGGAGATATTTCCCAAAGCGCATGAATCTCTGGCAGTTGTATATGGCGATAAAATGGGGCATTGGTACACTCTGATCGCTTTCTTTGTGGGAATAGGGATTATTGCTCTTATCGATAATTTGGTGCCATCGTATGAAAATCCACACGAGCTGAAATATGTGAATTGTGCGGAAAAGAAAGCTGCTATTCCAGACGATAAGAAACTAATGCGCATGGGTCTGTTTTCGGCAATAGCTATAGGAATCCACAATTTCCCGGAAGGGCTTGCCACCTTTATGGCAGCGGTTAAAGATCCCACTTTGGGTATCAGCATTACCATCGCTATTGCCATTCACAATATTCCGGAAGGAATAGCGGTGTCTGTGCCGGTATACTACTCCACAAAAAGCCGGAAGAAAGCGTTTTTCTATTCATTTCTATCCGGGCTTTCCGAGCCCATTGGTGCTCTCATCGGTTTTTTGCTGCTCCGCACGGTACTCAATGATGCGGCTTTTGGGCTCGTGTTTGCGGCTGTGGCGGGAATTATGATCTATATTTCTTTGGATGAGCTTCTCCCCACGGCAGAAGAATATGCCGAGCATCATGTGGCAATAACCGGTTTGATAGCCGGTATGTTGATAATGGGAATCTCGCTGGCATTGTTTTAGGGGAATGCCATATTCAGTCCATTCCAATCTCTTTGCCTCCAATAGTGCAAATATTTGCCATATTACTGTATCTCTCCCATTGTATTGGGCAATGCTTACCCATAATTCAAGCTGGGATTCTCTTATTGCCGCAGGAGAATCTCGGGGTAAAACTTCGCTAATGCCTTATTTAAACGACAGGGAACGAGCTTGAATGAACAAAATGCCACTGTACAGCGCAGAAAACTTCAAATAGATTTAACATAGCTATCCCTTCCCCTTTTTCACAGAAGAGCTTATAAAAGTAAAAATAACTTGGTATTTGGCATCTTTTTGGCATACTAAAAAGACGATGGTTTCCATATGCAGGATATCTGTATCCTTGATTA
>JAJBBD010000013.1 GCA_020532355.1 Candidatus Cloacimonadota bacterium
GCAACAGGTATTTGTCCATCATCCATTTGAAACATTGCTACTAAGACAGGTTCTATATCATAGATCCACCTTCCGTAATATTCAAGAAAGTGTGTGAATAAATTGTCCATATCCCATTTTCCGAGAAGCTCATTCCAGCCATAAAACCAATAGTATTGATGCAAAGATTCCTGATAAGAATTAGGCAGTTCATCCATCTCTACATGGAAAAAGGGCTCAAATACATCATAATCCGTAGTTCCTGCCTGGGAATAAATCATCTGCTGGTTTAAGGAATATGCAGGAAGATCAATTTGATTATTAACCGAATAAGTGTGTTCTCCATCACTAAATATAAAATCATGAATGCTATAATTGACTCCATAAAAATCGTTCAAATAAACATCATTATGTATTCCAACAGTATTTGCTGGAATCATTAGGTGATGTCCATGATTAATCAAATCATTTTTCAAAGGAGATAAATCACGTATTGGAAGATTAGGACAGGGACGAGGATTTCCTGCAGAAATCTGACAATTTGCATATCCCTGATGTCTGTTCCAATCATAAGAATGAATCTGGCAAGACCACTCTCTACAATGAAATTGGTCTCTTAAATAGTCTGCAGCTTTTTTGTATACATAATTAAAGGGGTGAGTAGGATTGCGTAAAGCATCTGAAAGTGATTTAGAATTGGTGTATGAACCTTGATTTGTCCATCTAACTTCCCGTCCTGCTCCGTTAATCATCAAGTATTGTGCATCCCATACATTAAATGCCAGAAGTCCCATTCTTGGCGTAGGAAAATCATCACAGGGATGAGGAACTGTTATAATAATAGGTTTGGTCCCCTCAGGATAGTAAATAAAAAGACCCCAGCCATAGATGAACGCTCCTAATTCATCATCATATGTGTCTTGCGTCCCATTATCGTCATAATATAACATATTAGGAACTTCACGAAGCATATAAAGTGTTTTGCCTGAATCAGTATCGTGAAATTCTACTATCTGATAGGGACAACTATTGGCATTCAATATAGCCTGTGCACCATCATAATCACCAGCAAAAAACAAATTTAACATATTATTCCAATAAACTAAATCATCTGCAGTAGGAAGTCGGAAATCGCCAAATCCGTTGGTTTGCCTGTCATAAGGTGCATATAAATTGTATTCCGGAATAGCAATGCCTTCTGCTAAATGGGAAATCCAGTTATCGTAAGCACAATTGGGCTCATCACCAATAAGGAAATTTTGTAAAGATGCTGTTTCAACTATTATTGCTTGTGTAATAACGCAAATAGCTAATAATATAAAAGCTAACCATATCTTTCTCATTTATCCCACCATTTTGTCATTTATCAAATATCTTCCATATATCAATTCTATAATATTAGTCAAGGATTTTTTGTTATCTTACAGTTAATGTTATGTATTACACTTTTTTCCTCGGTAGGGTCTCAAAGGTTGGCGTAAAATCGGGAAAGCCTAATGAAGAAAAAAGTTAAGCTAGATACCACTCTTTGTTTTTATAGTTTAATCAAAAATAAAAAAACGAAAAGAAGATTATAGCTCAAGCAAACCGAAAGAAAGATAAAAAGGCGGAATTAGTAAAGCTAATTCAGTCGGTAATTCCAGGAGAATTTATTAAAGTGTTGGATAACAGCGTACAAAAGATAGGAGAAGAAGAATTTGGTATGATCCTTGGAGCAGAACCGTATTAATGTACAGCAAAGAGGACTAACTATCGTAATGGTTACAGAAAGCGAAAGGAGCAACTCGTTACAGGGATAGGTCAAGTAAACATAAGCATACCTAAGTTAAGAAAAGAACGTTTCTATCCCTCAATTTTGGAACAATATCAGCGGGTAGATAGAGCTTTGATCAGCATTATCAGTGAGGCTTATTTTGCCGGTGTACCAACCCGCAAGATGAACCAGTTGTTTTTAGATTTAGGGTTTTCCAATATTAATTGTAGCTTTGTGAGCCGATGTGCTGCCCAGATTGATAGTAGTAGTTAAGAAGTTGACCATTCTATCGAGTCTTTCCTGGCTCAAAGCCGATGAATTAGCCAAGGTCATAGCTTGGCAAACTTTTTCTTTGCCCAAAAAAGGAGGAGTCCTTTAAAAAAAGTATGCCTGACGGCATTTGCCGAATCGGAGTTCGGCAACCCATTATATTTTGCCGAGGTTTCTACGGAACTTATGTATACTGAAAAATGAAACTGCAAGGGTGTTTACAATTTTCCACGAAAAAATGAAAAAAAACAATTTTGTGTTTGACAAGATATTCTTATTATTATAAATAGGGTTATGCGTAATTGAAAAGATAAATGTTAAAGAGTGTAATGTGCGAGGAAAGAAATTTTTAACTGTTCAAAAACAAGTCCTGTCAGTTTATTTGATATGCGCCTTCGTAGCAAGGTAGCATTTAATGAAAAAAGGACTTGACTAGGATTGACAAGATGAAAATAATGCAATCGGTCGTTTGGCCTTACATAAATCCAGGCTTTGGCATGAAGCCAAAGCCCGGGTATTGAGAATATGATATGAAACGAATTCTATTTATCTTGGTCCTAATTTCAGTAGTGTCTACACTACTATGTATAGATGTTGGTGGGCATATTACTCAAAATACTACATGGTCTCCTGACAACAATCCATACATCATAACATCATTCCTGTATGTTGATGCGGGAATTACGCTGACCATCCTACCCGGTACACAAGTACGCTGTACGGGTGCAGATAAGAACAATATCTACAACTTTATGTGGAGTGGTAATAACCAGCCCGTTTCAAAGATGATCATCGTCAATGGTGCGATCAATGCTTATGGAACATCTGATAATCCGATCATTTTTGACAAGTATCAAAAGGATACTGACTACCGCTGGGGAGGGATATATATGTATCCTAACGCTCCTATTTCAACTTTCGAGTTTTGTGAATTTAGGAATACCTTTTTTTGTGATTATATTCCAGGGGATTGGTCATTGGCTGCAATTGCATTTCAGAATGGAATTCTGGCGGTCCGAAATTGTCTGTTCGAAAACAATTATGTAGCATTGGGAACCGGCAACCTAAGCATGGACTTACCTATCTACAATTGTAGATTTCTATCCTACAATGACACTTATCCTGCCCCTTTTGGTTTTGCTACAGCAATAACTATTGGAGCAACAAGTCCATCGGATACAGGTGACAATTATCTCCTCACAATTGCAAAGTGCTATTTTACTGGTAATCCCTTTTTTGTTTATAATTTCGAGTATACAGATGCTTTATTCTTAAACAATGTTCTATATGATTTTGGCGCTATATGGGATTTTGGTGCACGGGCTGAGAAGTCAGAGATACTAAGACCCACAAATTCTAATGTATCAAGCTATGGTAACATCAGTATTAATGGTGTACAGGGTTGGCGTTGCTATTCATCAACAACTGCAGATACGGTATATGCCAGAAGAAATAAACTGATAAAACCCATAAATAGCAATCCTCATAATAGACACCTTATGCTCTTATTTAACGGTTTTGGGACAAACTATGTTTCAGATAACTACTTGTTAGGCTGTGTGCAAGTTAAAACTACGATGTCCAATGCCACAACATCGTACATATATAACAACATTATAGAGAACAACCACGGAAATTCGGTATTGGTATTTGAGAATTCGAACTCGGAGTTTCAGGGTGGACAGGTAAGGTTTTTTAATAATCTGGTAAGATACATAGGGGATTCCAATTCACGTGTTATTTTTTCAAGATACTCATCACCATTTATTTATAACAACGATTTTTTGAATTTCTCTACTCTGCAAGGTTCAAATGGCGGGTGTGATGAAATATTTACAAACAATATAATAGAATGTACTCAATGGTCTTCAGGGGGTGCCTCGCAGGATCATCATCCCCTTCTAATCAACAACTGTCTTTCGATGCCGTTGATAGATCCCTGGAACTTATTCGATGGCGGGGGAAACATTGTAGCCGATCCCATTTTTGCAGACAGCTTGAATGGGGATTACAGTTTATCAGCCAACTCTCCCTGTATTGATGCGGGAGCATATCGACCCGATCTTCCTGATTTCGACATCAGGTATCACAAGCGCATTGTCCCCGGTGCTACTGGTGGTCCAATGACTATTGACATTGGTGCCTATGAATACAATTCTTTCTATATCGGCGGGATAAACGGATATGTTTATGATTCAGTATCAGGTTTGCCTGTTGACTGTGTCAAGCTCGAGATAATAGGTAAATTACCGGAATTCAGCGATAACTTTGGCTTTTTCCAGTATCCATCTGGAGCGGGAACTTATTCGGTGAAGGCAAGCCGTTGGGATTATCAGGACTTGATTATTCCCAATGTCCAAGTTGCTCAGGGTGAGGACATCATGCTAAACATCCCGCTTGTGCGAACTAATGTCGCTAATGATGATAATATCCAGTCATCGGAACCCATAGATTTCGGTCTTAGTAATTACCCCAATCCGTTCAATCCAACTACAAATATCGTCTTTATTACTCCTAGCTACGGTAATTTAAAACTGTCTGTATTCAATATCAAAGGTCAGAGAGTGAACATGCTTTACGATGGGCTTGTATCAAAAGGCCATCACAGTATCGTTTGGCACGGGCTCGATGATAGGGGAACCGCTGTAAGCTCGGGCATTTATTATGTGCGAGTTGAAATGAATGGCATGTCTCAAACTCATAAAATGATACTTATAAAATAGCATTCAATAGATTAATAAACCCTCCTGAGACATCTACTCAGAATATATAATAGTTGTTGTCCTGCATTTCCAATGAAATGGCGGGAATGGAGTATGCGCACCGGATACGCCTACCGGGTTCATATCTGAGTCGTATTCGATCTGGTTATCCTTTACCCAAGGTGCCAGAGCTTAAATATATTCCCGAGCGTCATTCTGGCTTATAGATTTGATTTTCAGAGCCATTAGGTTATGCATCACTTTCAGGGTATAATTTAAGGGATAGATTTTATCCTTGGCAGATAATGTTAGCCAGATGTCTCTGGTGTGGACATTCAGGAGCATTAAGGGCTTATAGTATTTGGCTTTCTTGTAGCTTTCAATGGCAAACAAAAATGATACAGTACGGCAATGTAAAAGTGATACACTTTAACCTTTTGTTATATCAAAAATCGACAAAAATTGCGGTTTTGAAGTTGTGAAACAGCCCCAATTTTGTTCAGGAATCTGCAGTTGCTGTGGCAAAGAAATAATTTGCCGTTCCATATTTCCCTGATTACAATATTTAGAAAAAAATCCGTGAAAGCTGTGCGATAAGTTATTATCAAAAAAAGCGGAGGAAAACAATCCTCCGCTTATAATGCTCAACTGGCTATGTTTACATAATATTAAAGTTACTATCAAAGCGAAAACCTACCAGGAGTTTAAGGTTGTGTAAAAAACATCGTCTATATCCTTACCATAAAACACTGGAGTAATACTTCTTTCATATCTCATTTCGCAAAAATACTTATCAAACTCAAAGCCCAAATTTAGTCGATAGCCAAGAACTAGGGAGGAAAGTTCTGCAAAATTTTCTTGATTACAATCATTATTAGTCAAGGATTTTTTTGTTATCTTACAGTTAATGTTATGTATATAAACTCTCCCTAAATTTCATGTATCAGAGTTTAAATAATATAATATTCAATAAATAACGGATAATTATTGTTCCACTCATTTTAGGAAAAGGTAGAAGTATGATAAACTTTATGGTTTTTATATTATCTAAGATTCTGAAGAATAGGTATTCCTTATTTTTTAATAATTTTTTTGCAATGCTATCATATTGATATAATATAAGTTAAATCATATTGAACCAATTTATAATTAAAAACATTAAAAAAATGTATTTTTATTCTTGACAAAATACCTTATATTATTCTATGTGAACAAACTGATATTTGATTATGTTAATTTAGTGCATCAGTGGTTCTTTAAAAGCTTTATAGAGTGGGGATGAGAGGAAAAGCTCTTGTCAATTTATTTGATTCTTTATGATGGAGAGTTTGATCCTGGCTCAGGACGAACGCTGGCGGCGTGGATTAGGCATGCAAGTCGTACGGTAGGACTTTATCGTAAGATAGAGTTTTAGAGTGGCGAACGGGTGAGTAACA
>JAJBBD010000014.1 GCA_020532355.1 Candidatus Cloacimonadota bacterium
ACATGCCCTGATTATTCTACGGTCTTGCATAAGTATTTCACAGTTCTTGCTTCATCTTCAATTTAGGCATACTTTAGCGGAACATGATCCCGAATCTACAGCATGATCTCGGCTTGAACCTTGCTTAAAATCGCTTTGAAGCGAAGGGCAAGCAGTATGCAAAGCTACAATGGATAATGGGGTTTAGCTATTAGAGAGAAAACTTATGAGATTGTTGCACATCCAAAAATAGTAAATTTATATGTTCGAGATCTAGATATTCCGGGCTTTTTCTGATCGTAGCTCTGCCACCCACCACCCTTGTAGTATGGGATTTCGCCACATGCTCCCGATTTTTCATCGGTCATTGTGTACAAAAATCAATTAAGCTTGACATCCTGAGATTGAGTGTAGAATATGCTTCCAGCTAATGTAAACAAGGAGATGTGATGTTGTATATTCCTACCAGGATCTTTTTTGGCACCGGTGCATTGTCTAAAGCCCAGAGTCATATAACCAAGCTGGGAAAAAAGGCATTGATTGTATGTGGCAAAACAAGTGCGCAAAAAAGTGGTGTGATGGCAGATATCCTGCCCCTATTGGCAAAAAACGGCATTAGTCACCATGTATATGCCAAGGTTTCCGAAAATCCCACCACCGATATGGTAATGGAAGGCAAAGAGGAGTATGGTACCCACTTATGCGATTTTATTATCGGTATCGGCGGCGGCAGCCCTATGGATGCAGCCAAGGCGATCTCTTTAGCCGCAGCCAACAATTTGGCAAAACACCAGTTATACGATGCAAATTTGCAGCAAAGAGCGGTTCCGATTGTAGCCATTCCCACAACTCACGGCACGGGTAGCGAAGTAACTCCATACAGTGTGTTAACGGATCTTGCAAGCCACAAGAAGGCAGGATTTGGCAGCGAGTTGATCTTTCCCAGAATAGCCGTTATCAATCCTCAATACATGTTAAGCCAAAGTTACGAGGTAAGCCTACATACATCTATAGATGCGCTTTCGCACCTTTTGGAAGGAATTTATAGCACACAACGCAATCCGCTTTTGTACCCCATGATTTTTAGGGGAATACGGCTAATTATGGATAATCTAAGTTTGTGTTTAAAAACCCCTCGACACCTTCCTTACAGAGAGGCGCTCGCATTGGCAGCGATGTATGGAGGAATTGCAATTGCCCATACGAGCACAACTTTACAGCACGCCATAGGTTATCCATTTACCACAGAGTATGGCATTTCGCATGGCTTGGTAAACGGTATGTTTATGGAAGCGATAATGCGCTTCTATGCCGAAGCATTACAGGATGAATTTGACCAACTTTTTGCTGCCCTAGATCTTTCTATGCAGGAATTTTTTGAATGGCTGGAAGGCTTCCCCATCAAGATTCAGCTAGAAGTAACAGATTGTCAATTGAAATCTTGGATTCCGCAGATACTTGCTGCCAGAAACACGATTATAAGCCCGCGAAAACCAACGGAAGATCAGCTCTTTAAGTTGTTAAAAAGCGTACAGAAAGGTTGAAAGATGCGAGTAAAGGATTTTAGAAAAGAACGTATAGAGCTTACCAGCTTAACTTTGGATAGGGCAAATCTAAATATCAAACGGTTTTTTGCCTTAGATCAGGCAGCTTATTCTGATGGTGCTATAAGTGCCAAACATAAAGAGCTGATGGGGCTTGTGGCCTCGATGGTGCTAAGGTGTGACGATTGTATCTGCTATCACTTGGACCAGTGTGCAGAACTCAAGGTAAGCATGGAAGAGCTGCAAGAAGCCATAAATATTGCCCTGGTTGTGGGAGGATCCATCGTGATTCCGCATTTACGCAGAGCAATGGCTTATTGGGATGAGCTCGCTACCACTCCTTGAAAATGAAAAAGACGGCTGCCACAATTAACACAAATCCCACAATATAATTCCAGCGCATGTCCTCCTTAAGGTAAAACACAGAGAAGCCGGTAAATACTATCAGTGTTATTACTTCCTGTATAGTTTTTAATTGGTAAGCATTAAATACGCCGTATCCCATGCGATTTGCCGGTACCTGAAAACAGTATTCAAAAAAGGCGATAAACCAAGATATCAAGATTACCTTGAATAGTGGTGTCGATTTATATTTGAGATGACCGTACCAGGCGAAGGTCATAAAGATGTTAGAGATCGAAAGCAGAAAGATTGTTTTCATTATATTTCTCGAAATAGATAGATTTATGTTTTATGAGCTTGTGCTAGCAGGGAAGTGGCTTAGCCAATGTTGCACAGCCGCAGAAAAACCATCCTTATCACAACTTGCCACCACTTCAAACTTGTCTTTCAATTCCTGCGGAGCATTGGCGGTTACATAGGCAAATGGGCAGAGCTCAAGCATGTGCAAATCGTTGTAATCGTTACCTATAACCATGCAATGCCGTAATGACATACCGATTATTTGCAGCAACCGCATAATTCCCTCACCTTTGTTTACGCCGGGAGCAAAGATCTCAATCCAAATAGAGCAAAAATCCAGAGGTGAAGTTGTGCGAATAGCCGTGAGGGGATGTAGCCGAGTGCAGAGATCTTCATATAGATCTTTCCGATTGTGCTCTACAATAGTTAGAAATTGAGTTGCCCCATCCCAAGATGGGGTTTCACTATGCTGCAATTCTGTGGCAAATTCACGGTAGATATCAATGCGATTAGTGAAGTCTGTGTTTGTTCCAAAAGATTTGTATTGAATGTGATGAGTTTCGGGAATACTGTTGTGGAGCATATAATCCAATTTCAGATCTTCCAATACCTCGCAAACGCGCAATATTTGCTTGGCATCCAGATTTTGGCTATAGATAAGCTCCTGCTTTTTCCAATCCATAATCCCCGCACCGGTGGCAAAGATCACATAATCGAAAGGTGCATCAATAGGCACAACCTTACTCATGCTGAACAGAGACCTACCCGTAGCCAATACCCGGCATATACCTCTTTGGGCAAGCTCTTCCAGCATGATCAGATTAGTCGCACTTATTTTGCCATTGGGAGGCAATAAAGTGCCATCCAAATCGCTAATGCAAATTCCAGCATAATCCATCGAAATTCCCCAAGACCAGTAAATTTAACAGTAAGAGCATGTGTAACAGCAATATAAACCCCGTAAACTAAGATTCATTCTCATATATTTTGGTAAGTAATGCTACAAACACTGTTTCTGTCAACTCATTTTTTGTTTAGGAATAGCTTTTTTTTCTTGACAAAAAATTAAATGTAATATAAAGTGCACATCAGTTCAATTAGATAATAATTCGTAATCTTGAATAGAGTGAAAAAAGAGCCTTATCAGAGCTCTATAATAAAAAAAAACCATGGAGGTTTACCATGAAAAAAGGAATTCTTGTCCTATTTTCACTAGTTCTCATCAGTTCGGTGTTCGCATTCACCACAGGTGATATGATGGTTGGCGGTCAGGTTGGTTTCTCATCAGAAAA
>JAJBBD010000015.1 GCA_020532355.1 Candidatus Cloacimonadota bacterium
CTTGCACTTGCCGAAGGGATTTTGAAAACCTGCTGATATGCGATGTGGCGCTTAGCCACAGATGCATAGCAGCGGGCTTGACCCGCGGCCCGATATAGCGAAATGGAGCAAAGCGACATTTCGCTATATCGTTTGGCATTGCCGACGTCGATGAGCCTTAGCGCAACCGCGCTTGGCGAATCGATGTGGCCGCGCCCGCTTCATGATTCGACATGCTTGTCCAACATCATAAATTGACTTCCCGCGGCCCGAAGCGGCAATGCTGTGTTATGCGCTGTTGCTCACCACGAAGCATTTCTTTTACTTCATCTATACTAAATGGCTCTTTTTTACTATGAATAATTAGATGGCAATTGGGACAAACAGGACGTAAATCTTTTATTGGGTCGATTACGTATTCTTTTTTAATTTCCGATAGCGGAATCAAATGGTGTACATGAATTTTTCCCTCTCCAATCGGTCCGTATTGTACTCCAAAGTTAAAACCGCAAACATAACAAGAGCTTCCATAGTATTTAATACATTCATTCTTAGCCTTTCTATTTCTTTCATAACGATTGACGGAAATTCGAGTAATTGCTCCTTCTACAAGTTCTGTACTTTCTGATTCAATCTCATCTTGATAAAGTATAGTTTGCTCGGTTTCACCAAATGCCTTTTCATATCCAATCACTAGTTGAGGCCGCATTATCCAAGGGAACCTGTTCCCTTCCTCATATCCTAGAAAGGGTACATGCCACCAACGAGGAGAACCATCTTTACGCAATGGTGGTTGAACCTTTGTTTTCTGAATAACCCGTTTGCTAAATCTACTTATCTGAAGATTAACCGGTCCATGATGTGACAAACCCATATAATGAGCTATTTCTGATGCCCTCAATTCATGGTTTTCACTTTCATATATGAGTTTAAGTATTACAAGATCTTTTTCGTATGTAATACTGCGATCTAAAAGTATCTCTTTCCATATGTCACTGCTTATATCTAGTGCATCATTATAAAACAAGTTAATCACCTCTTTTTCGGTGCAATGGCGCATAACGTTTGGCATTGCCGACGTCGATGAGCTTACAAGGCGGGCAGTCTTCTTCGATTCCGCTCTCCCCGCCGACTCGGTTAGAGAATCGATGTGGTCGCGTCGGCTCCATGATCACCTTACCTGTCCGACATCATGAGTTGACTTTCCGCGATCCGGAGCGGCAATGCTGTGTTATCTGATGTCGGACGCGCCCCCGGAATAAGGCTACCAAGGATGGTAGCCACTTTCATTCGCTTCAACTACTGTAATTGGTCCAAAGATATTTTTGCCGCTTTTCTCACTTCAATATTTTGATCTAGTATTGCATTTTCCAAGACGATCCTCACTTCCGGAGTTGATATTCCGACTTGTCCAATACTTCTTGCTGCCTCCCACCTGATCGCTGGTTGGGTATGGGTTTTAAGCATTTTTACTAGAGGTTCAATCACTTCTATATGTTTAAATGCACTTAAGGCTCTAATAACTTTCCATGTAGTTACCTCATTACCTAAATATTTCTCAAGTACTTCCAGTAATACTGGTAACGGACTCATATCATGACTTTTACTCACAATTCCTCCAATTGCATCTATTGCCTGCTGGGTCTCAAAACCATCCCCATTCTCAACTATCTTGATCAAGTACGGAATGGCCGGTTTACCTATCTTAATCAAGGTTCTAGCGGCTAAATCTCTGGCTAATGGATAACTCCTTTTTCCAAAATATTTCTTTGGTAATTCTTTTTCTTGATTATTACCGATCTTTCCAAGAAGCTGGATCAGCGGCTTTACCGCCGGTTCTCCCATTTTCCCTAATGCTTCGGAAACTGCAATCCTCGAATATAATGATTTTTCTGTTTGCAAATGCTTACAGAGCTCCGGTATCATTTCTGTTGCCTTTTTATTACCCATCAAAATTGCTCCAATGGTTCTGCTTTTTGGGTTGCTACTATTTAAGAGTTTAGCAAATTCTTCAATCGGAGAACCTTCATGTTGTTTAATTTCAGTCTCCGATACCTGCCCACGCTTTTGTCTATTATGTTTTTTTAGTTCTTCCATATTTTCCTTCCGAATTCTAGCGGCCACTATAGCCGCTTCATTGCGTCCGATGTCAGATAACGTTTCGAGGAGTCCCGCAGCGTCCCAACCACATGCATCATCCTCTAGTTGCGGGACTCCTCTGTTAGGCGAAGTCGGACGCTTGTAATTCAGAGCCCGCCAGGACGGCGGGCCCTTATACAACCGGCTTGCCATCCGAATCTAATAAGTAACTATCTCCGTTCCAGTCTCGCACCTTTATTCTATCGTTTAAAATGCACAAACAATCCTCTCCTTCGGGGTCCACGAAAATATCTGCCCCAGAGAATTGCCATTGGATATTTCCGCCCTTATCAATACATGTAATTTCTAATTCCCCATTAACTATGAAATTATATAAAAAGCGATAAATACCTAAACAACAGGAATAGTCACATTCTGTTTGCCAATCTAATATTAAATCTGGAAGCGACAAACAGAATGTTCTGTTACCCACAATAATTATTAAACTACTGTCATCAATTACGAAGGATTTTGAATGAACCCTAGTAGGACTACCAGAGCTCATTATAATTACACGTTTTAAAACATCGCCATCTTTCATAATAGACAAACCACATTTACTCAAAAGATGATGATTCGCGAGTGATCGGTCGTAATATTCATTATCATAAATGTACTTATTGTCAGTTGAGTTCGGCGTATACGTTAAGTCATCATAAATCTCTAAAATATATTCACCGCCAAATAGCTCTACATTCACAAAAATCTCTCCGATTCTTTTCCAAAATCGACTCGTGCCAAGGATGGCGCGACCCCCGTCCGATTTCGCCTAACGTGTAGGTATGCGACGGCTCTGAGTCGGACCCGTAAGGAATACCCCTTGGCAGCTTTAGCTCGACGAAGAGCTGTGGTGCGGCATTCTTCGTGGGATGACCAACGATAGCCCTGCTTCATGCTCTTTCTCACCCGCACCCTTGTGCATACCTGTTGTTATCGGATGGATGAGGTCCCCAGAGACCAGCATGTCACACGGATGTGACATGCTTAAACAAACCTTTAAATGCCACTTGCTAAATATTTTTATAAAGAATGCATCATAATTCAAATAATGATTATGCTTATTATATGAAGTCAACTGTGTTTCTCCAGTCATCGGGTACATCCAGCCAGAAAGCAGGAATCAAACAAGGTAAATACTTTTCTGTATTTGGCCATCTATTAAAAACATATGGGATGATTTCGTTGTTGTCCTTAATTTTTACATTTGGGATTTGATACATTTCGCTAAACCAACCATCGAAATATTTGCTCGTTGGCCCTCCACCGCCATGCGGACATCCTGTCTCTTTGTTACCTCCTATCGTGCAGTGGCACCACCAAGTAATATCCGAAACCTTGATACCTAATTCAGTTAGAGACTTAACAAATCCAGAAACATTTTCTTTTACGGTGATACAGTCAATATATCCCCATCCAACAGGCTGTATTTTATAAGTTAATAATAATTTATCAAGTGCATTTTTTGTTTTTTCATCAATATTGGTCATGGATATCCTCGCACATTATATAAATAATATTTACTACACATTTTCAAACTATAACCAAGCACTCAAATCTCCAAAGCCCTTCTCATACAATCCGCGACACGATGTCGCGGCCTTTGCCTCATCTTTCCGATAACGGGCCGCGGGTTTACGAAGTCCGTGAGGCCTAGGGCTTGCACTTGCCGAAGGGATTTTGAAAACCTGCTGATATGCGATGTGGCGCTTAGCCACAGATGCATAGCAGCGGGCTTGACCCGCGGCCCGATATAGCGAAATGGAGCAAAGCGACATTTC
>JAJBBD010000016.1 GCA_020532355.1 Candidatus Cloacimonadota bacterium
GTTTGATAGGCTTATATTGATCGCACCTCTACTCACCCGACACTTTTGTAGTACGGGACTCCATGCCCTGATTATTCAAAGGTCTTACACCTCGTCTTCACATGAATCTTTATCTCACAATTAGGCATACTTTAGGGGGACATGATCCCTTACTTACAGCATGATCCCGGCTTGAATCTTACTTAATACTCCGTTATAGCGAAGGGCGGGAAGGGGACGAAGCGTCAATGCGCATTGGGAAATTTAGCTGTCGGCAAGCTGATACATGAGACCGTTGCCCATACACATATAGCAAATTTGTATGTACGAAGTACCGGTTTAGTGGTTTTTTGATCGCAACTATGCTCAACCCATCACTCTCGCAGTATGGGGCTTCCCATACTCGATTATTCAACGGCTTTACTAATTATACATAATGGCATAACAGCATTTAGCTTTAAGCCAATTTCAGACTGTAATTATCATCTAGACCGTTAAATAAGTCAAACAAATGCCAGAGTTTATGATGGCGATTATATTCAAAAAAGCTTAAAGCATTTGTTTAACGGAAAAAGCATTGACAAAATCCTCTAGCATGGCTTTTTGGAACATTAGTAAGATTATTTGGAGAACCTGATGGATTTTCGCATCTATGAATATCTCAGCGTATTCATAATGTCTTGGCTCTTTGTTTATGGGCTTACGCCATTTATAATCAAATTGGCAAATAAGATAAATTTCGTGGATAAACCCGAAGCACGTAAGATGCATTTAAAGAGCGTACCTTTGTTGGGTGGGCTAAGTGTAGCGTTAGGCTTTGTGCTTCTGTGCGTATATGATGTGGCTATTTCACCTGGGCGTTTTTTCGATAGACCAATGTTAGGCTATTTGGCGGGCACTGTCTTGATAGTACTTATAGGGTTGATTGATGATAAGCGGGGCATGTTGCCTTTGATTAAATTGGTGGGTCAATTTGCAGTAGCGTTCACTTTTATACTTACTAATTTTACATTAGATGAACTGCGAATGATGTTTGGCAGCATCTTTATAACTTTACCTATTCTGCTGTTGTGGATGGTGGGATTGATGAATGCCCTCAATTTCCTGGATAATATGGATGGCATTATCAGCGGTATGGCGGGGATCTTGGGCTTGGGTTTTTTCGCCTTTGCTCTCACCAATACCACGAGTGCAAATCAGGAGGCAATGGCGCTAATTGCCCTAATATCACTCAGTTTTGCTGGATCCACGATAGGCTTTTTGCCTTACAACTTCAATCCTGCCAAAATCTTTTTAGGTGATGCGGGCAGTATGTTCATAGGTTACTTTCTTTCTTCGATGGGTATTCTTATGGCAAGATATGCTGGCATCAGGCATGGCAGCAGGTTTTTCTATTTGCTGCCGGTATTACTGTTGAGTTATGCCATTTTCGATATATCTTTGGTTAGCTATACGCGTCGGCGTGATGGCAGGCACGTTATGCAGGGTGGTAAAGACCATTCTACCCATCGCATAAATAATGTATTAAACTCCGTAAAGGTGACTGCTGCGATAATTTACACAATCAATATACTCATTGCCCTTACTTCCATAATTATCTTTATGATCGGTTCTATGGAACTCTTGATAATAACCATAATGTTGTTTGCCGCTTTTTTCTTGATTTTTGGGCGCAAGTTGGATCAGGTACCAATAGTTATTCCTGATAATCAGAGGAAGCATAAGTAAGTGAAGATCATAATTTTGGGTTCAGGTTCTGGAATGCCAGCAAAGAATAAAAGAAGTTCTGCTGTATTGGTAAAATCGCAGAATCATACATTTCTCTTTGATTGTGGAGATGGTTGTGCTTCATCCCTTCTTAATTTGGATTTGGATCCAAATACTATAGATGCTATAGTTATTACACATTACCACCCTGATCATGCCGGGGGATTGCTCTTGCTTATTCAAATGTTGTATTTACAGAGGCGGACTAAGGCATTGTCATTGTATTTACCCGAGCGCGAAGAGGATTTTTTGGCCATGCTTCAGATGTTTTATACTTTTCCCCAAAAGTTTAGTTTTGATTTGCAGATAAAACCTATGAACCGATTGAATATGGACTATAACAGGCTAAACATTAAAGCGAACGATCATCTTGATGGATATCGTGAAATAGTTAGGCAAAACAACCTACCAAATAAGCTTAAAGCCTATTCTTTGAGAGTTTCTTCTCCCAAGGGAGATTTTGTATATAGTTCAGACATCTCTACTGTGGATTGTATTTCCGAATTTTGCATGGGGGCACATACTGTATTGGTAGATGCCGGTCATCCAAGTGCAGAGCAAGTTCTTAGGCTTTGCACTCTTGATGTTAAGAGGGTATTACTTACTCATGAACCTCGTCCTCAGATAAAGCAAATGGCACAAAAAGCCACAAAGGACATTTTTTATGAAGCTCTGGAAAACGTGGAATACACTATATGAAACACTTAGGGGAAATTCGGGGCGCAATGTTGCAAATTTGTAAACTGGCTATCAAGAGATACGGCATCCTAATAGTACCTCTAATTTTACTGCATTTATCTGCGTGTGAAATAAATCGGTTGCGCAGTGCTGAAGATCTTTACAACAGCGGTCGTTATGCCGGAGCCATTGATGAGCTGGACAATCTGATAAGCATTGCCCAAAATGGTGCTATTGCTACGCGAGCCGAGTTAATTCGAAGCAATTGCTACCTGGAACTGGGCAAAACAGCCGTCCAAAGAGATAACCGTCCTATTGCCATAAGGTTTTTAAAGCTGGCAAATTCTGAAGAAGCAGACCTTGTTCTTGGCCAATTATACTACGATATGGGCGAGGAAGCCATGCAACAAAACAATCTTCCCTTAGCTTTGAAATACATGAACGACATCGCCCGCGAGATACCGGAATCTCCACTCATGCCGCAAGTTATACTGAGAAGGATGAATGTATATATCACAGAGTATCAAGACCGTAATTCCACTTGGGAGGATTACAAACATCTCTACGACAATTACCCCAATAATCCCTACGAGATACAAGCCCGTTATATCGTAATGCAATTTATTGATACTAGAATAGATTATGCCAGAAGGCTTTTGGAGCAGGATTATTATGATGAAGCCTTTCAGGAGTTGTTTGAGCTATCACATTATCCTGTCGTGGAAGCAGAACAAATCAACGCATTGATATCGGATGTATATCAAGCTCAAGCAGATGAGTATATTGAAGAACAGAACTACATGGAAGCGGATCGGTTATTTAGGATTGCCGTCCAATACAATCCCGAAAAACAGGGAGAGATAGATAGGCGCTTGCGCTCAATAACTGAGTTATATGTTCAAAAAGGGAACAGTCTCTTAGAAGATAGGGATTTTGAGGGTGCCCTATTACATTACAATAAAACTTTTGAGATTATTCCAGATTATCTTCCAGCAGTGGAAGCAATTAACAGACTCCACCAGATACAGGATGATATTCGCCGAGCAGGAAGTATTATTGCAGAGGCTGAAGCAATGGAGGCAAACCAGAAATACGCTGATGCCTTGAGCTTATACAATCAGGCTATAAAACTAGATCCTCGCCCAGAATACCGTTCTCGCGCTTCCCTTATGCAGAACATGGTGGAAGCGGGGAAAGACCCGGCAGGTTTTGCTCGCAGAATACTGGCGGAATACCGTAACGGGCTTATATTAAACCGCATTGCGGCAAAACGGAATGAAATACTACAAGAACACAATCTCAACGAAATAAGGGATAGCGGTTGGAAGTTTTTGCTTTCTATAGGTCAATACAAATATGAAGCACGATACGACTTACTTACTCCTACGCAAACCTTTCTTTATGTATGGCAGATAAACCTCCGCGACCGATCGATTATTCCGCTTAATAAACTTTCTGAAGTGCTGATGCAATAGGATGCTTAAATGAAAGTAGTAAAAACAATTATCCTGATTCTCATTTTACTGGTTGCCCACGAAGCATTCGCTCAATCCTTCGATTTGCAAGCATTCGCCGACAGCACTAAATATGGCTGGAAAGATTATCGAGATCGTGCAGAATACCGAGAAGATCTTACATTTAGACAGAATAAACTACAACTCTATGAGTTGGAAGCAGTATCTCTTTCCTCAAGCGCACTCAAAAGCGCAGTGATTCCCGGATGGGGTCAGTTTGTTACCAAACATAATACTAAAGCTACGGTTATCTTAAGCGCGGAATTGGTGACAGTAATTAGTGCTCTCTACTTTTACAATCGTGCCAAAACCAACTACGATCGCTATTATGAAGCTACGCAAATAGATCAGATCAACGATTATTGGAGTAAAGCGGAAACACCATATCACTACTCTCTAATGATGGTGGGCTTGGCTGGTATTATTTGGATTTACAACATGTATGATGTAGTAATTAGCACAAATGAGTACAATGCCAATTTGTGGCAGAACATTATCCAGCGCAGTAATTCGCCTTTGCAACTGGGCCCCAATGGCATTGAATTGAGGTTCTGAGGTTTATTATGAGGTACATTTTAATAGTTTTACTCACGCTGCTTGTAATGTCTGGTTGTGGTATCAAACGCGACAATCCTTTAGATCCGGATACTCACGATTTACAGATTCCAAGTAATGTTGGAGGCTTGCAGGGGCATGCCATCCGTCCCGGACCTTATACAGTATATGTTCAGCTTTCTTGGAGTGGCAATAATCCCAACAATACGGATGGCTATTATATATATAGAAGCCTATCCTACAACAGTGCTTATGCGGTGATAGACACAGTACTGCATACAGAAGGCATCGACTCGCAAACCTACAATCACAGCAGCGAAAACGATTCCTCAGTTACCGCCGGAAGATTTTGGTATAGCGTATCGGCATTCAAAACATATCCTGCCGGCAACCTCGAAGGCAGGAAATGTGAGCCCATTTCGGTTGACATACGCGATTGATGATAGATTATTCCCACTCTCTCAACGACCGCCAACTTGAGGTTGTTAAAGATATTGATCATCCTATATTAGTTCTTGCCGGAGCTGGTAGCGGTAAAACTCGTTGCATCATATATCGGGCTGCTTATTTAATTCGTGAACAAGCTGTGCAACCCTGGAAGCTCTTGATAGTGACGTTTACAAATAAAGCCGCTCGTGAGTTACAAGATCGCTTGGAGGCTCTGTTAAACATCCCAATGCGTTCTCTCTGGGTAGGCACTTTCCACTCCATTTGTCTTAGAATTCTGCGCTACGAATCTGCACATCTGCCCTTTAATGCAAACTTCAGCATCTATGCCGAGGACGAGCAAAAATCGGTATTGAAAAAAATCTATAAAGAACACGGATATGATGTACAGAAATTCCCCATCAATAAAGTATTAGGTCGCATTGGACGTTATAAAAACCGTTTGATGCTACCTGAAGATATTTCTGCGGAGGAAACTCGACACAACCCATTTTTGAGCGGTTTTCTGCAAATCTACCTGTACTATCAGCAAGCTTTATTGATGAATCAGGCGATGGATTTTGATGACATACTTCTGTTTACTGCAAAACTTTTGCAAAGTAATGATGCGATTAGAAGCAAATACCAAGATATCTTCCAATACATCATGATAGATGAGTATCAGGACACCAATAAAGCCCAGTTTGAGATCATTCATCAAATTGCTCAAAAGCATCAACGAGTATGTGTCGTTGGCGATGACGATCAAGCGATTTATAGCTTTAGGGGTGCCTCCCTGCGCAATATTTTGGAGTTTGAGCGAGATTACGGTGAGGTTCGGGCTATTAGATTGGAACAAAACTACCGTAGCACTACGGCTATCTTAGAGCTTGCCAATCGAGTTATAAAACAGAATAAACAACGCCACCCCAAAGAGTTATTCAGCAATTTGGGCATAGGCATCAAACCGGTTTTACATGTGTATCCCGATGCCAATGCCGAGGCAGAAAATATTGCTCTTAATATATCCCGACAAGCTAAGCTTGGGAAAAAGCTACGTCAGATAGCAATTCTGTATCGAACCAATGCGCAATCTCGACTATTTGAGAATGCTTTGATGCAACGTAAGATTCCCTACAGCATTGTGGGAAGCCTTAATTTCTACCAACGCAAAGAAATCAAAGATCTATTGGCATACTTAAATAGCCTGGGAAATGCGTCAGATAATGAAAGCCTTTTACGCATCATAAATGAGCCTCCGCGCGGAATTGGGCACACCACCGTGAATAGGTTGCTCTCTTTTGCCATGAAAACCCGGATATCTCTATTTAGCGTAGTGCAAAATGCAGCGGCTGTTCAAGAGCTAAATGCCGCCGCAATAAAACGAGTAGGGCAGTTTTGCGCAATAATGGAAGAATGGCGTCAAATGGCTCAAACCTTTCCTGTAGCCGAACTTGTTAAGGATATTGTAGAGCAATTAGGACTCGTGAGTCTTTACCGTAAAAGCAGCGACCCCAAAGATATTGCCCGGGCAGAAAACCTGATTGAATTTGTGGCTTCGGTAAATGAGTTTACCGAACGCTTTCTTGCAGAAAACGAACGGGCACCATTACTAGAAGATTTTTTACCTTATATTGCCTTACAAACTGATCTGGATAAAGTATCTGAGGAAATCGACAGTGTACGGCTAATGACTTTACACAATGCTAAAGGGCTGGAGTTTGAAACTGTTTACATCGCCGGCTTAGAAAATGAGTTGCTTCCTCATCGCATGAGTATGGATACCACAGAGGAGATTGAAGAGGAACGTAGACTGTTTTATGTAGGCATTACCAGAGCAAAGAGAGAATTGATTCTCAGTTTGGCAGAATCCCGCCGTTTATACGATACGTTCAGTTTTAGCAGTCCCAGCATGTTTTTAGAAAATCTCGATGATGTTCTGGATACTCCCGGTCACATCGCTGCAAAGCCGCAAAGCTCATACCGCAAGTCCAAAACAATAATTCGCGAAAGCATGAAGCATTTTAAGATAGGACAAAGGGTCTGGCACAAGGAGTATCGGGATGGGATAGTTCTTTCAGTTAACGGTGTGGGTACTGATGCAGTGGTTACTGTTTCTTTCAAGAATGGAAAATTGATCAAGATAATCGGCAGTTTTTTACAGACCGAGCCCATTTGATTGGTTGCTCTCCATAGTTTTTGCCTCATAGTATTAAGTCTAATTTAAGTATAGTTTCTGTAATGATACTCTCTCTAATCTGGATGATAGCAGCTTGAACCTCCGCTAATAATTCGGTTATGCAGTGGAGGGTGAGTAGCGGATAAGATTACTTATTTTACTATGAGACCGTTGCACATCCATAAATAGCGTATTTTTATGCACAAGATATCGGTTTGGTAGGCATTTTCAGATCGTAGCTATGCTTACCCACTACTCTCGTAGTATGGGGCTTAACCCCATGCCCCGATTATTCAAAATCTTAGTATGTTAACCCAATACAGTTGTTAATCTTCTGGTAATCTTGAGGACGGTGGTGATGTTGAAATCGTTTGATTGTGAGCAGTAGATTATTTTTTTATGCGTTGTTAATTAGGGTAAGCATACCAAAGAAATGACTAATACAGCCGGCTAACACAAATAAATGCCAAATTGCATGATGATAGCGCATATTTTTGGCAACGTAGAATCCTATGCCTAATGAGTAAGCCAAGCCCCCAATTAGAATCCATATTAAAAAAGAAGGAGGAACGCTTGCTAATAAAGGTTTTATGGCAATAACTATAATCCACCCCATTAAGAGATAAACCAAAATAGAAATCCATTTTTTTTTGCCCATAGCAAATATCTTTAGAACAATCCCAAGTAGAGTCAAGCCCCAAATTACTCCAAAAAGTGTCCATCCCCATCCACCGCGCATTGTGCCAATGGTAACCGGAGTATAGGTTCCAGCGATCAACAGAAATATCGAAGAATGATCTAAGATGCGAAAAAAACGTTTTATGTAGGGTTGAGTAAAAGTATGGTATAAAGTGGAAGAAAGAAATAGTATAATCATTGTAGCGCCGTAGATACTAAAGGAAACGATCTTCCAAGTATCGCTCATTTGAGCGGCAAAAACTACCAAGATTACTAGTGCAGCAATAGATATACCCACACCAATGCCATGTGTAATGGCGTTTGCCAGCTCTTCTCCAGAACTCTGTTGGGGGCTAAGGGGTATGCGGTCTAAAAATCTCTTTTGTGAATTCATCTTCTATATAAAGCGGATATTCTCTCTTCCATGCCAGCCGGAACAAGATCTTGTATGCTTTGCCCACGAGTAATTCTTGTCCTGATGTCGGATGAGGAAATGGGACACAGCGGCATATCCAATATAGTATGTTGAATTTGGCTTAAAACATCGCAAGGCATAACACTATCAGGTCGGGGCAAGATGATGAAATGGAGCTTAGTTTTTAACCAGTCAAAATCGTGCCATTGAGGCAGTTTTTGCAGGTTATCTGCTCCAATAATAAAAGCAAAACTCTGATTTGGATTGTTAGCCATCAGTTTTTTTACCAAATCGCTGGTATAACCGCTTTCCCCACGTTCAGCATCCCACACTTCAATGGGAGTGCGGAAATCTTCAGCGGGGTGGATAGTGAAATGCAGAGGAGTAAAGTGGTCTACAGCTTCTTTGGCTAAGGTAAGCCTATTATCGTAATCTAAAATAATGCTTTCACCTTTGAAATTGTGGTTAAAACTTGGAACAAGAATAATCTTGTGTACTGGGCTAAGGCTTAGAACCTCTTTGGCCACATATAAGTGTCCATTGTGGATAGGATCAAAGCTACCTCCCAGTATGGCATAGGATCCGGTTAGCAAATTTCGCTGAGGCATAATTGAGCTAAAACTTACGTTCCAATTTGCGAGTTTCTTTGGAGCCGGGGTATTTTGCCTTAAGCTTGGAAAAATACTCGTTAGCGGCTTCGTTGTTTCCCTGGTGTTTATGAAGTAGAGCAGAATAATATAAGGATTTTCTATCCAGGCTGTCTGTATTGCCAAGTTCGGTAACTTCTTCAAAATACATTAGTGCAGCGCTGTAATCCTTCATTTTGTAGTAGATATACCCGTTTTGATACTTCTTCTCAATAAGTTTATATTGGGCGCGGCGGATATAGCTCAAGGCATCTTCATAGCGCGAGTCGCTGGGAAAACGCTCAAGGAAATTATGAAATGCATCAATGCTTAATAGGGTTAGTTCCTGATCGTAAGCCGGTTTTAAAGATTCTTCAAAGAAACAAACGGCGACCCGATAATAAGCATCTGCGGCATTTATGTGATCTGGAAATCCATCGATGAATTGTTGATATTTCAATCTGGCATCGGTAAACTTGTTCATGGCAAAATAACAATCTGCAAGCCTCAGCGTAGCATAAGCAGTAGCCGCAGATTTTCTTTCGAACGATATATCGTCGTAGAGTGTGGCTGCCTTGCTATACTTACCAGATGCATAATACTCGTCTGCTAATGCCAGTCTTTCTTCTGTGCTCAGATTACTAATGTTTCTGCTACAAGCGCCAAGGGCAAGAATGATCAACAGTAGGATGCTGAGATATCTTCTCATGAAATGTCCTTTATTCAATTGTCCATAATAAAAATATGATTGATGCTACTGCGGTGCCAACGATAATCGGTTCAAACCACTGTAAGCGAGGAGCGGAAAAACTTGATTGCTCGCTTTCATCGGGCACAAAATCGTAGTTATCGATACGCAGCAATCTGTTTTCGGGTAATTTTGTTTGCTTGGTAATAAAGCTATAAACGGGAATACGTTCTGTACGGTAAGAAAAGAAATTTTTGTGTTCTAAGATTTTCCATTTGAGGCTTAATTCCACACTGGCTAAAACTGCTGAGTCAATACCGTAATCGGTAAGATTTGGTGTTTCTGTATCAGGTTCATAGCCTCTCAAGGGAGAGTTAGATAGCGATTGTCTGAGATCAAATGAGCGTTCCAATAAGATTTTGCTTAGGCTTTGGTTAAGGGCGGGAGTCCACTCACCGCAGCGGATATCCAAAAATAGCGGTTGAGAGGGATCCAAATAGTCCGCAATTTGCTGAGCAATTAGCTCCGATTCTGCGTGCAACTTCTCTGCCCATGCAGAAACAGCACAGGCAGAAAAGAGCACTACAAAAGCGAGAACTTTAATGAAACGACTGTGAAACACGATATACTATTGCATCTGGTTTAAAAGCTTTTCTACTATGTCCATTCTGGAATAGTTTGGAAAGTCTTTTTTAAGCTTATTAAGTTCATTTTTAGCTGTTTGGTGATCTCCCATATTCATGTGGCACATGCCAATCTTAAGTTGGGTATCAGCAATTTTCCAAGATTTGGGATATTGGGAATGCACATTATTAAATTCACGCAATGCATTAGTAAACTGAGCCTGAGCATAATAGCTTTCGCCTTTCCAATAGATGGCATTTCCGGCATAAACACTGTTGGGATATTTCTGCACAAAAGTATCTAGTTTCTTGATTGCCTGGCCAAAATTGCCATTATAATATTCGTCTCGAGCTGCTTCATATTCAGGTTTTTCGCTTGCAGCGTTTTGCTGAGCGGTAGCGGCATCTGTGGCAGCTTGAACATTATTATCTTTGAGGTGGTTAAGTTCTAGCTTTAGGGCACTTATTTCAGCTTGCAAATTATCAATCTCTCGGGTATTTACTTCCATTTGATGAATGTCTGGAGTAAGTGCTGCAGCTTGTTCGGGGCTGAGCCCTTCGGTTCTAAGCGCATTAATCCTGTTTTCTAAATCCCGAATCATGTTTACAATCTCACGATCCGAATTAACTACGTCTTCGGTTAGTATATCCATTGCAGCAGCCATTTCGGCTACTTCTGCAATAAGTCCCTTCATATCTTCTTCGTTTTGAAGGAATTGGCTTTGCACATATTCTGGATCCAGATCCGCTGAAGAAGTTGTTAGATCTCTCCTACTTTGCATAATCTCTTTGCGTAGAACTACAAGTTCTTCATTGTTTTGTGCAAGGTCCTCTTCCAATTGATCCATTCGATCTTGTTGTTCACGGATAGCCTTGTTGCTAACACAGCCACTTATGAGTATGAGTGTTAAACAGATAAGAAAAAATTGCTTCATTTTAGTTCTCCCTTTTGAGTTAATTATTTGCCAAAAAGGCTTTATAACCTTTGTAGGTGGAGTATAAATCGGCTTTGGAACACAATTCATATAGCGAGTGCATCCCCATCAAGCCAACTCCGCAATCTATAACTTCAGCGCCGAGGTTTGCCAGAAAATAAGCAATGGTACCTCCTCCACCTTCATCAACTTTGCCAAGCTCACCCATTTGCCAAAACACGCCGGCATCATTAAATATTCTGATTACTTTGGCAGTAAATTCTGCACTGGCATCATTGCAGGAATATTTTCCCCCACTACCAGTGAATTTTGATAATCCAACGCCATGATTGAAGATTACTGCATTTTGCTTTTCATGCACATTGGGGTAATTGGGGTCTATAACGGCGGTAACATCACCACTAAGTATCTCTGCATTTATAAATGCTTTGCGGAGATTTGTGCTGGAATTGTCCTCTTTGTTATATGCCATTAAATCGCTAACAAAATCCTGAATAAAGATTGAGTTTGCACCAGTTGCACCTTGGCTGCCCACTTCTTCCTTATCTGAAAAATAGACAATCATAGTGCGTTTAGCTTTCTTGGTAGAGTTGTCTAAAAGAGCAGTTAATGCAGTATAGGCACAAATGCGGTCATCCTGACCATAACCTACAACCATAGAACTGTCTATTCCGGCATCGCGACATTTGTATGCAGGAACTAAATACAGCTCTGCGGAAATAAAATCTTCTTCTTTAATGCCGTATTTATCGTTAAGAACTTTTAAGGCATAAGCTTTTGCCGCTTCTTTCTCTTCACTTTTGGGTTCAACCATACCACCAAAAACCAGATTCATCTTGGAAGCGTCTATGGCTTCTGCCAAATTCTTTGTATACTGTTCTTTTCGTGCTAAATGCGGTAACAGATCCGGAATAATGAATACAGGTTCGTCGTCTTTTTCACCGAGACTAATCTCAAGCACTTTACCATTTGTTTGTACTACTACTCCATGTAAAGAAAGCGGAGTGGAGACCCATTGGTACTTTTTGATGCCTCCATAGTAGTGGGTGCGCATACATGCCATCTGCGATGAAGAATCTTCATAAAGAGGGTTTTGTTTAAGATCCACCCTGGGTGCATCTATGTGAGAAGCTACCATATTAAACCCCTTGCTGATGGGTTCGCTTCCTAACACGGCTATTGCCATGGTTTTACCCCTGAATATGCCATATACCTTGTCACCACCTTTTTTGGAATAAATATCTGTGAATCTATGCTTTTTAAGTAAAGCTTCCACCCAAGATGTAGTTTCGCGCTCAGTTTTAGCATCGTTCAGAAATTTCTTGTACGCCACTGCGTATGTCATGGCGGCTTTTTGATCGGAGGAAGAAGCATCTTTCCAGAAGTTCTTGCGCTCGTAGCTTAATTTGTTTTTTTCCTTGTTTTTTTTCATTCTTTACTCCATTTATCTTTTACAAAACTTCTAAAATCTTAAGCCTGCGTTCCCCCATAGGGGCTTTTATTAGGGCTAATTCACCAGGCTTTTTGCCTAAAAGCCCTTTGCCAATAGGCGAAACTACAGATACAATTTGCAGGATGCTTTCATCATCATAGAAATTCAATTCTGCGGCACCTACAACTTTGAAACATAGTTCTTCGCCGGTGTCTTCATCTTTGGTCTTACAGCTGCTGCCAAACCTTACTGCATCGTGCGGAAATCCGGAAGGATCTACCACTTTTAGTTGCGCTGCCCTACGGCGTAGATAGTCTATTTCGCCATCGATTGCTCGCTGTCGCTCCTTGGCTGCTTTATACTCTGCATTTTCGCTAAGATCGCCAAATTCGCGGGCGATAGCTACGGCTTTTATAACCTCGGGTCGCTCTGTCATTAGATCGTTGATTCTTTTCTGCAACCGTTCCATACCTTGTACAGTGATAAATACGCTCAGATCCACTACGCTTTTGTTCCCTTTTTTCTGCTTAGAGTCTTTTGGGCGGCTAATCCCGCCTTTTTTACCCTGGCGTTACCGCTTTTTGCCCATATTTCGATTGGGGCCTCAAGAGACTCATCATAATTTGTGATGGAAGCGCTTAAAAGCTCAACAATTTGGGGATCGCGAGATATACCAAACTCTTTCCATACATCGAGATAGGTTTCTCTGGAAAGCTTGGCAACGGTTTTGAGAAACTGAGTATGCAGAGGCTGAAGATCACCCAAGGGATATACCCAATGGTTTTGTAAGTGATTAAGTATTTGTTGAATAAGATCTTCGCGCCGTTTTATCAGCTTCATACAAAGGTTAATGGAAGCTTTGGCGAGATCCGGATTACGATCTTTACTCCAAGCATATAACTTGGTAATGTATTTATCTGGATACTTGCGCAATAATGGAAGCATTACTCTGTCTAAAAGAGCATTGATCTGCGAACCATCGGCAAATTCTATCATTTCTTCTATCAAGGGAATGTATGTTCCGGGATTTTTATTTGTTAGCTTTGCAAGTATGGTGTTGAAAGCTAGTTTGCCATAATCTCCTTTTTTTAGCCACAAATGCTTGTAAAAGGGGATATAATCCTTATGTTTTCGTCCCAATCGCTTAACAATGACAGCGCTAACGAAGCTGATTACTTCGGAAGGAATCTTACCATTGACGCGCTCAGGATAGGCAATAAATATGATCTCAAAATCATAATCCTGATTTGGGAGTTTATTTTTCAGGTAGTCCTCCGTGTCTTGAGTCAGCCGTTCTTTCCAGTCTATGGTAAGCATCTATATCTCCTATATTTACAATATTTTCCAACTTATTGCATTAGGGAATATGCTCATAATACTGTCAAGCAAAAATTCCGCCACTTTAGCCTATAATCAACAAAAGTTAAGAATCTACTTGGAGTATAAATTGATAGCTCAATCAATGTCTTTAATCTAAGCAAATGTAGCCTGATTTAGTTTGCAGGATGTGATATGAACCTTAGTATATAATTGGTAAGAAAATGAAAAAAGAAAGTTTTGAGGAATTCCTGTCTGCCCATGAGAAGCGTATTTATCGATATCTTTTGGGCTTAACTGCAAATGAACATGATGCCATGGATCTGGTGCAAACTGTGTTTATAGCCATCTATGAAAAGTTTGAGCGCATCGAGGAACCTACTGCGCTTTCATATACATATAGGGTAGCTCACAACAAAGCGATGACTTTTCTGAAACAGAAATCTCGATATGTAGATGTGGATCCAAGTTCCTTTGTAAATGTGTTAAAAGCACCTGAGCCCCCAGAAGAGCAGGACTACACATTTTTACACAAAGCCCTCAAAGACTTACCACCACGTATGGCTGCCGTAATCCAATTACAATACTATGAAAATATGTCTTACAAAGAGATATCTACTCGATTGGGGATTAGCGTTAAGGCTGTGGAATCCCTTTTGGTTCGAGCTAAACGTATATTGCGCAAAAAAATCATGCAGGGAAAAAAGGAGTAATTTGTACTATGAACATAAAGCTGAGTATGCTTAATATATTTAAAGGAGAGAACAATGAGATGCAGAACCGCAGAACGTTATATAAGTCTCAAGCTTGATAATGAGCTAGCACCCAAGTATGCTCACAAACTGGATCAGCATCTTGCCTGTTGCATCTCCTGCAAACATATTTTTGAAGAAACTAAAAGCCTGCAAAATATGCTTAAACAAAAAGAAAATGAAGAGTATCCTTCATGGATGCACCAACGCATTATGCACAACCTGCCTACACCTAAACGTAGGATCTGGTTACAAAAGCCAGTGTTTAGTTATGCAACCACCGGTATGGCTGTAGCGCTAAGTCTTTACATGGGCATAATGGTGGGAGTGCATGGTTTTCAAGAAAGTGGGTATTTGAGCTCTAATCTTCAAACTGAAGCTTCTCAATTAAGATTTGGAGAGAATAGTCTTATGGAGCTGTATGATGAGTAAACGTTTGATTACCATGCTGCTTATTGTCTCTCTAGCCTTCAATCTTGCCGTTTTGAGTAGCATTATCTGGCTACATTACCGCCTGCCGCATCCTCCTCATCATACTGGTTCTTATGAACGTCCCAGACTACCGGAGCACATTAAATCTATGCCTATGGATAAAGAATTGGGGGATATGCGCCGCGAATATGATGAATATAGAATACGCTTTATGCGCAAATTGGCACTGGAGGATTATTCCGAGCAGAACCTCATTGCCATTATAGATTCCTCTTTAGCAGCACAACATAAACTGGAAGAAGCATTGGGAACTAGACTTATCAACCTTCGTAAACAAATGAGCGCAGAAGAAGCATTCGAATATTTCAATGCCCGCGCCGACATAATGGAACAACGTATGTTAAAAATTGAAAACTATAAATACAGGAGAACAAATTATGAAAAGAATACTGGTGATAAGCCTGATTATCGTGATGAGCGCAGGCGTCCTGATGGCCCAAAGAGCCGTTAGAACTCCGGCAAAGCCGTATCCTCCTATGATGCGCAGTCATTTTGATCCTATGCAAAAATGCATGGAGGAACTGAAACTGAGTGAAGCTCAAATGAACAAATTTGCCGAAAGCAAAGCAACATTTGAAAGACAACAAAACACATTAGAAGCCGAGCTTAGTAATCTGAGATTGGATGTTCAAGCTGCCTACAAAGCAGAAAACTTTAAAAGAGTAAAAGAACTGAACAGACAAATTACCGATAAGGAACTTGCCCTTAAAAACGCTCGCGTGGATATGCTGGCAAATCAAATGAAAGAACTTAACAAAGAGCAGAAAGAAATCATGTTAAAGAACATGAACATGATGATGGGTAATGCTCATCGCTTTCAGATGAGGAACCCCAATATGCTGGATGGCAACAGATTAAATCGTCGCCCTCCAGGGATGGGTGTAAGACAGCAAGATTGCGAAGAAGAATGTGACGATTGCGACGGCGAAAGAAAGCTTAAAAACCGTAAATAATATCCCTCCTCAACAACACACAAAAAATGCCATGGGATCCCCTCCCATGGCATTTCTATTGGCGATAAAGTAAGCTTTACTACGTAGGCAGCACGAATTTCGTAAACTACAATAAAAAGTTCTATAAACTGATTGAACTTGACTGATGTTTATATATTGCGGAGATGGCGCCATGAAGCATTTGATGATACTTTTACTGTTACTAATAGCATTTTTGCCAATACTTAGCGCTGATGGCACGGAGCCCCATGCTTGGGAGTATCTGAAGTCTTATCCACAAAGCGTGGGTTCGGGCATTACTGCGCCTTATCATTGGGAAGCCAAAGAATGGATCACAACCAGCTCTATTATTGCCTTAATGGGCGCAGCCTATGTGGTAGATGAAGAAATTCGCACACTTTTTCAAAGTAATCGGAGTGAATTCAGCAATTCCGTAATGATTGCCGCCAAGCAGTTTGGCGAGGGCAAGTATGTTTTGCCTGCCATAGGCATAACTGTTTTGAGTGGATATGCCTTTGATTCGCCTAAAACCATAGACAGCGGATTTTTATCCCTCAAAAGCTTCATAATAGCCAATGGCATAACCCAAGTAGTTAAACTAACTACCCAAAGAAAACGTCCCTCAGCCAATTCTGGCAAGCAATTCTTTAATGGATCTGGATTTAGCCGCAAGCGAGATAGTTTTCCTTCAGGACATACTACCATTGTATGGAGTATTGCTCCAATTCTTGTCAATCAATATCGGGAAAACTTGTGGGTGGCACCAAGCGTTTATACTATTGCAACGCTAACTTCGCTTTCTCGTGTACATGACGATAATCATTGGTTTAGTGACGTTTTAGCTGGAGCAGCAATTGGGTATTTCTCGGCAAAACTCGTGCTCAAAACAACTCCCACATTACACATATATCCAAATTCCCAGATTAACGGGTTTAGCTTAAGTTGGTGCTTTTAGATACCTATTTACCCAAGGCATAAGATAAGAAGCTAAGAACCGAATTGCAATAGGCTTGATTTCCCTTATAATACTCATTCAGATAATAATCTATCAGTTTCAAATCTAGCAAAGGATCTTCGGCAATACTTTTATCATGCCGCAAATCCCAGATCTTGTTTTTATTCTCCCATAAAAAAGACTTGGCTCGCGAATGTATGATATTTGGTTTCCTGCGCTGTTTTGCCGCAACCCAAAGCTTGAGAACATAAGGTTTTAGCAAATAAGGAGCAGTATGCCCAGCCAAAACCAAAGGATATTTTGCAAGCTGAGGCGTATTATTTGAGATTAATTTGCGGTGAGGTTGTTCATTAAGTTGAGCTGTCAAACCGTAATGCCAATGCTGTTTAAGAATAGAGCTTTGTAAAAACGGCATATGATCACAGATATACAAATCCAGATTACAAATATCCGGGAAAACGATGCTTCGGGATGAATAACGGACGTAAAGTAAATCCATCCATAAAGGGTTTGCCATTTTTCCTTGCGGAGGCAATTGCGAAACAATATCTTGTAAAGAATCCATATAGGCTTTATACATTTCAAGCCTGAGCTCAGGGATAAAAAAGCTTGGAGGCATTTGAGTAACATATCTTGCAAAAGAACGATAAGATGGTTTCTTGAATGTAGCCAAGCTGGTAAAATGCGCAAACATGGAGCGGGAGCGAAACATTTCCCCATAATAACCGCACATAAAGATGTCAAAATCCTCTCCGATTATGGGATAATAACTCATCAGGTAACTGCTGGCAGGGTTGAAGCCAAATCCTCTTGCGTGCAGATATTCCCTGGCATTATCCCAACCCCAATCTACATCAGATATGCCAATAAAGCGAAAAGGAATTTTAAAATCTTTGGCAATACGCTCAGCAATAATATAATCCGGATTGTTTTTGTCACCAAAATGAACAGCACTAAATGGCATTTTATGTTTTAGGGCAATAGAGAGCAAGGCTCGAGTATCCATTCCGCCACTAAGCCCATAACATACTCTTCGTCCCGCTCGAAGTGGTAAAAGCGTAAAGTTTTCCAACATTTTGAGCAAATCTAAGGGTTCTGGGTCAGGCTGTAAAGGGCTACATTCTAGTTCAAGTCCCTTTTTAGAGAGTTTCATGCTGCCGTTTTGAAAGAGCATTTCCACATCCTGATACCATATATCAGAGCTAGGAGCATAGCGTCGCTTAGGTGGAGGAAACATGCTATGCCAATATATTCCAAATTTACGAGGATCAATCTTTGCTAAACCAGCTTCTTTTAATAGGGGCAATTCCGAGCAAATAAAGTATCCATCAGAGCCTTTATGTATTAAAAGACTTCGTTTACACAGGAGGTCATTATATGCACGGATTTCTGTTCTTGAGGCAATTAGAATAAGCCAGTGTCCCTCAAGATTGGCAAAATTTCCTTCGTTTAAGAGCAAATTGTACCAATCGTTAGCATCTGGATAGCAGAAATCTAGTCCTTTACGGAGAATGGGATCTCCCAAAACAAAGACTTTTTCTAGATGGTTGAGCGGATTCTCGAAGACCTTGATGTTTTTGCCACCACCACCAGCGTATACCCTTATTGATGAGGTTTCAAAACTATAATCATGAGGGCGCAACAGCTTTTTCTCTTTGATATTCTGCCCGCCAAAATATCCATATAACCAACTCATATAAGACCTTATTAGCAATTTTTATGCATTGTATACAGGGGCTTCAAAACGTCAAGCGCTTTCTTTTGGAAATATTTCAAGCTTACTTAATCTAGAAAGCTTACTACGCAGCTTTCATGAATAATATCTGATCCTTAACTAACCAGTTTCTTTATCAACTGTCTCATTTTGTGTATCACCTCACTTCCCTTACCTCAAGCTATACATAGCGTGGGTTTACCCCGAGATTCTCCCTTATCTGCAGGATGATGGTAGCCTAAACTAACCTTAACTCTCCGGTAAAGTATCAAGAAGGAGGTTTGCATTACAGTTATTGCAAAAATACTACAAGAAAAGCCACCATGGCTCCAAATAAAAGAACTTGTTTTTTGATTTCTGCATGTGTAACTTTCTTTTAGAAAAAATAGCCTGAATACATTAGTTCTTCACATGCTGTATAATACGGAAAAACGTTAGAATAAACTAGTTTGGAAGCTTGGAATGCTTA
>JAJBBD010000017.1 GCA_020532355.1 Candidatus Cloacimonadota bacterium
TCGTCTTTGCCATCAATCGCATGAATAAGCTTAAGCTGAGCGATAAACCCCAGCACGAGGTGGATTTTGATTCCAGAACCTACTTTGAAAGTGGCTTTGGTATCTATACCGGAGAGGTGTTTCCGGTGAAACTTCAATTCTTTCCACCCACAGCAGATTACATTGCTGAACGAATCTGGCATCCTGAGCAGAAACTTACACTGCTGGAAGATAAATCCATCATCCTGGAAATGCCGGCTAACTCACTAAGTGAAATGAAAAAGTTTGTGCTAAGTTATGGGGCGAAGGTGAAAGTGCTTGAGCCGGAGGAGTTGAGGGAAGAGACAAGCAAAGAGATCATGAGCCTGTACGAGATGTATAATTTAGACAAAAGAAAGGAGTCTTAATGGATGAACATGATTTGACCTCGCCCAAGCAAGAACCGAAGATACAGCTCAATGAAAGATTTGATGCTGCAAAGCGATCCATGTCTGACCAAATACTACCCCAAACACCAAGGTTCTGTATGGAGCATGATGTGATCCTTGATCATGACACCAAATTACGAATAGAGGAAGCCATCAATAAAATCAAATATCATAAAACCATTTACAAAGAATGGGGGTTTGGGGCGGTAGATCCTGATGGTTCTGGGCTTAGCTTAAACCTGTACGGAAGACCGGGAACAGGAAAAACTATGACAGCAGAAGCAATCGCGGGGACTCTGGAACAACCATTCCTCAATATAAGTCTTGCAGATTTGGAGAGCAAGTTCATGGGCGAAACATCAAAGAATATTCAAACAATTTTCAAAACTGCCTGCGATTATCAGGCAGTAATATTCTTTGATGAAGCGGATACTCTTTTGGGAAAGAGGCTTGCGTCGGTTACCCAAGGAATTGATAACGAGGTTAATGCCTGCAGGTCCACCTTGCTCATTGAACTTGAGAAGTTTGAAGGAGTAACAATATTTGCAACGAACTTTGTTGAGAATTATGATAAAGCCTTTCAAAGCAGAATCAGCTACCACATACACATTCCTATGCCTAATGAGGACGCAAGAAAAGCAATTTGGAGAAGATTCCTGATTCCTACAATACCATATCAGGATGATGTAGATTCAATCATAGAACTGGCAGCTAATGAATCCGATGGCTTTAGTGGTAGAGATATCAGAACGGCTATGCGCTTGGCGTTACCGAAGATCTTTTCACACACCACGGACACAGAGCATAAAGGGCTTTCATGGGAACTGATGGAAGTAGCAATAGCTGAAGTAAAGAAGGCTCAAAACGAAGTGGGCCAGTATGTAAATCCAAGAACGAAAACGAGTATTGAAAACGCACGTTCCCTAATGGGAATAAAAGAAGGAGAATGAAATGAGTTGGTTATCTGATGCATGGGATGGTTTTTGCTCAGTAGCAAGTGATGTCTGGGAAGGAGTAAAATCCGTAGCCAGGGACGTGGTTGAGTGGGTTGCTGATAAAGCATCGAAAGTCATTGATACTGTAAAGAAGGTTTGGGATATCACCAAAAAGTACATCAAGCCGGTTTTGATTGTGGCGATGAATTTGATTCCCTTCCCTCCTCTTAAAGCAGCCATAGGTTTTCTGGTAAAAGCAATTACATTTTTAGAGAAAGTGTTAGACCACCCTCTGGCTCAAAAGATTAGAAAGGCAATTCAATGGTGTATTGATACCGCAAAGAAGATTAAGCGCGTGTTCCTGTCCGAAAAGGACAGAAGAGAAGCTCTTGAGCGTAGAAAGTTATTGGATCAGGCCAGCAAGGCCTTGCCAGAGAATAGTGAAGAGAAACAAGCAGTTGCCATTGCGAGGGTTATCAACGATTTTGTGATACTCCAATCCGAGATTGAAGACTATTTGCAGGAAACCACTACACTGGCAGATTTTGACCACTATCTGAGGCTCAAAGCAACCCGCAAGCTATTGGAAATGATAGAATCAAGGCTGAGAGATCAGGGCGTGAAAATGTTTGATGTAACAGATGATGATTTGTTTGTTCTAGAGACAGGATACAAACTGATAGGATTGAATCCGGTGCTTAGCTATGAGGAAACAGTTAGGCTTGATGGGATTGTTTTCCAGCATGTTGGAAAAAATCTCTACTCATATGTGTTTGAGGAATTGCTTTTTGCCTGGCACATGGAGAATGAAGAGCGAGCAAAGTATGTCGAAGAAATGAAGAAGCTGGTAGCAAAAAAGAAGGTTGAATTGCGAAGCGTGGAGGCAAAGATCAAGTATGGTGAAGAAGTAACAGAAAACGTTGATTCTCTGAAGAACAGCTTGGAAGGTCTGGAATCTTTAAAACAGGAAGCTGAATGCGAATACAACGAGTACTGCATGATTTTGAATGCCTCAGAAGGTTACCTACAGATTTTGGAAGATTCAGCCAAAGTGAAGCACGATTCATACATCTTGGATCAAAGTGAGAAAGTGGGCCAGTTAATATTGCAATGTCTTGAGTTTGATAAGCCCTTCTATGCATTAGCTGAAGAAGACAAAAGCCTCATAATCGATTTTGCCAATATCTTTAGAGAAGATCTGATGAAAAGGAACGAACTTGTTCAAATAGGAGTGTCTTAGTAATGAATCTTATGCTTGATTTGTGGAGTGTTGCAAAGCTTTTTTGGCCAGGCGATCTGGTCCAATGGCTTTTTGCATTCGTGATGGTTGGACTTAGTGGATGGTCCATCTGGGCTGTTAAAAAGTATGGCACAGAAAAGGAGTGGGAAAAGAACTGGACAAACAGTGCTGCTAATATTGATGATGATGATATTGATTCAGAGCAAGGTTCTGTGGTGGAATTGTGCAGTGTTGTTGCTACCAAACATGAGAGATTTGCCGAATACTTACCAGGGATGCTACTAACCCTTGGCTTATTAGGAACATTTATTGGGTTAGCCACATCTATCAATGAGGCAGCAAACATCATGAGCAAGGGTTCCGATACGATGGCCGATATTTCTGTAGTTTCCCAACATCTTTCCAGCACATTGTCAGATATGAAGGCTATGATGGATGGTATGGGTACTCAGTTCAAAACATCTATTTGGGGCATTGTCTGTTATCTGTTGATCAAGTTTGTTTATAGCAGAATGGGTTTTGAAAGTAGAAGAATGCGCTGGACCATCATCCGAATGAACAAAGAACAAGATAGAAAAGAATCCAAAGCTCACAAGGTGTTAGCAGAGCACTTCAGCAAAATGGTGGACAATGACAATAGAAACAGTGAGACCATGATTGCAACTCTGGAGCGCTTGCAACAGGCACAAATCGATGCTCTGGTTACACATATGGGTACTCTAAGGAAAGAGATCGGAGAAATTACAGCAAAATCTGATGCTCAATCTGAAAAGCACCATCAGGAGCTGATGAATGGCATGAACTCTTATAGAGATCAAACTACATGCTCGTTGACAGAGGTTCGATCTGAAGTAGAGTGTCTAAACCAAAGCAATGTATCGCAAACTGATATCTTGAACAATCAAATTGGTTTACTAAGAAATGATCTTGGAGAAATTACAGCAAAGTCTGATGCTCAATCTGAAAAGCACCATCAGGAACTTATGGCAAGCCTGAACTCAAACAAGGATCAAATGTCCCACTCCCTTGAAGATGTGCGATCCGAAGTTAAAAATCTCACACAAAGCAATATAACCGGCTTGAATGGCGTCAAAGATATGGTTATGGAGCAAATCAAACTGTTGAACAATAACATCAGCGGATCGTTAACCCAAATCCGAAGTGAGAACAAACAGCAAAGCGCTCACCAAGTTACAGCCATTCAAAGCCTGAGTGAAAGCTTCCAAAGCGGTTTCCTCAGGGTTGAAAACAGCATTAAGGATAGTAAAGAATCAAATAGTGATGCTTTAGGTAAGTTGCAGGCAAAGCTGGAGAATATGCTTGGAACAATCACAACAATAGCGCAAAATACATTAGAGCATGCCAATATCCTTAGCACTGAGATAAAGACCTTTACTCAAAGCACAAAAGACTCCATGAAAGCTATTGATTCTGCTGCCGCCAAATTTGGAAATTCATCAATCGCTCTTGCTGAAAGCGTGGACAAATTGGACAACAAGATAGGTGCAGTGCTGGAGAAAGTGAGTAGCGAGCTAAATGGTTCCATCGAGATGATGAATGCCGGTGTGGAATCTGTGTTATCCAGCACGAAGGCTGCTATTACGGAATCAATCGAAGGACTTCGGGGCATAATGATGCAGGTCTCCAATGATCTACAGGATAAAGTAGATGGTTTTGGAGGCTTGATCAACAACACGAACGAAGGCCTCATCAAAGCCATCGGAGGAATGCAAAACGAGATTGGAGTAGTATTGGCCAGTGTAGATTCGAATCTGAATACTACGGTGAAGAAGATGGATGAAGGATTCAGCCATAATTTGGTGGAGACACAGAAATCTCTGGAAAAAGCTGTGGCTTCCATCGATATATCTGTAAATTTCATGTCATCTCAGATACAAGAGCAGTTAACAAACTTCTCCAATGGCATGTCTCAAGCCACAGATGGAATCACTACCACTATCAATCTAATGCAACAAGGTATTAATGGAGTTTTGTGTGACATGAAATCCGATTTGGAAGGTACTGTGAATCTGATGAACCGAAACATAACACAATCTACAGCATCACTTGACAGTGCAGTAGGCAATATGTCCAGTTCAGTTGCCAGTTTGCAGGATGGCATTACCCATTCGCTGTTGAAATTTGACGATACCATGAAGGGGGTGATTGAGGAGCAAAGAGGTGTTTTCAGTATATTCGAAGCTAGCACCCAAACAACATTGGTAAACATGGAAGAGGTAACCGGAAATATAACTTCCATCGGCAATACGATGGTGTTAGGTCTTCAAGCTGTCTCAAGCAGCAATTTGATGTTGAAAAGCTATCTGCATGATCTTACAGGGATAATTAGCGAGAATAAGAGTATTCTGGATTATCTAAACAACATTATTGAGTCATTGAACAACCATAGCTGCAATCTGGAAATTCTCCTCTCGGATATAAGCATGAACTCTAACGATGATCAAAATCGACTGGATGCCTAATATGCTCAACATACCATACAACGCTCCGAGGTGTGCATGAAAAGCAATACAAATGAATGGATATCCATCTCAGATCTTATGGCTGGGATAGTTTCAGTAATAGTAATGCTTTTGGCTGTGTCCATACTACAGCAGCTCATTAGCTCGCTGATGAACAAAATGAACGAGCAGCAAGATGTGGTTGTGCACCAAAAAATGGTCGATGAGATATTTGGCGAGATCAAAGACGATTTTCAAGGGGCAAGGATTTCAAAATTGGTTAGATTCGATAATGAAAAGGACAAGATCATATTCACTGATGGAATATTCCTGTCGGGTAGTGCCAAAGTAACTACAGAAGTGCAGCAGGCTCTCAATAGCGCTAAGCCCAAAATTATCAGGTATCTTTCGGAGCTTGAAAATTGTCTCATTTATATTGAGGGACACTCCGATAATACTCCTGTAATACATCCTGTCATCAACAAGGAAAAGTACGGAGCAGTATATGATGATAACTACACTCTGTCTGCTGCGAGAGCAAGAGAAGCCAGAAACGTATTATTGGGTGAACTGCCAGAAGAGTTTGCTAATCGAATAATAGTAGCTGGGTATGGCTCTTCACGACCATTGCCAGGAACAACCCCCAGTGATCAAGCCAATCGCAGGATTGAAATCAGATTCGTGTTAGAAGCAAAAGAGAAGGCCGATAATGAATCAACCACAGCTGACAACCGATAACAACCCAGTCTACCTAGCAACTAAGGAGGATCAAGAATGTTGTTCGGTAAGAATCCGATAATCTCCATTTTGTCTAATTATCCGGATGTCATCCTTGCTAAACCCCTTTTAAGTCAAATTTCGAGTAGTTTTTTAAAGGAAAGGGTTAGTCCCGTCAAGGGGTCTATTGTACTATGCGACCTTGTGTTCGGTGAATTTCACAGTGGTGTATATATTGGTGATCATGAAATTGTGAACTTAGAGGGTGATGGCAGCATTGAGATTGTTACACCTGAAGGATTTTTGAACCGCATTGGGGGATTGACCAATGCCAAGGCAATCTATGTGTCTTGCGATGAGGTTGGAGATCCGGTTGGCAAGAAATCA
>JAJBBD010000018.1 GCA_020532355.1 Candidatus Cloacimonadota bacterium
AGTCCCTTTATTTACGTGCCATTGGCATTTATTTGTTTTCCAAGTATGAGGATTGGTTAGATACTAAACTGCCCGATGCTACTTCTTCTTAGCTGCGACAGGTTTCTTGTGCGTAAATTGCTTTACCCACTCGTCCACATCGGCTTTTCGAAACTTCCACAACCGACCAATCTTCAATGCGGGCAAGCCTTTTTCGTTCACCCACTTGTACACAGTATCTCTGTTCACTCCCAGATAGAGTCTCAAGTCCTCAACAGATAGCAGCCTGTCTTCCATGTTGCTCCTTGCATATCATATTTATATATCAATATGTTAGGCTATGGAGGTCTTCCAATAAACGAGGATAAAACCTAACAAACCCAAACATAATGAAACAAACAAATATGTCAATAGCCAAATTACGATCAAATCTTAAAGAAATGAAACGCTCGCAACTACCTAACGCAGTTAATGAAGAAATCACGTAATCAATATTCTGAGTCCGGATTACTTATAAATGAAACTGACTTTGGAATCTTGTCTATATGTTATCACCCCTAATCAAATGATAATAACTCTTGTACAAGCCTATACACTCTGGTACAGAAATCCTCAGGAAAATCAATATGAGGTTTATCGATTGATCTCGCCCTATCAATTGCAATATCAGTTAGTGGTAGGATTTCCGAAAATCCCTTCCCAATATCTATGCAGTTTCTTTTTAAGTGTTTTTTCATGTTTTTGGGAGTTAGAAGCTTAGTCAGAACCTTTTTGCTCAATGAGCTTAATTCTTTATAATGGAGTAAAAACCATAACTCGACACATGGGCTACTATAAGCAATGCTAACTCCTTCAGCATCACATTGGTCTTTAACCTCCCTAAGTTCCTTCAATCTATCCTTGTCTCTATCCACCATAATCCAATAGTGTATAGATTTGTTTTTAGAAGAAATTGACAAATTTGCCATGCTTGTTTTCAGAATTTCATATACATGCCAAGGATTTGAGCCATGGTCTCCCTCTTCTCTCGGCGCAATGAACACTTTCGCTCTTATGCGTTTCTTTTTTACAAACTCCTTAATGTACCCCGGTTCGTCCTTTGTCCCTTCACAAGCTATGATGTAAATACCTGGGTCAGTAATCTTGGATTTTCTTTCGAACTGTCTGTTAAATTCATATTTATCATACATAGGGGATTGCTCCATAAAGCCCCTCCATATATGCATTTCTCAAATCTTTATCATTTCTTGTCTTAAACTCCTCAAGTGAGTACAGCGTAGAGCCCATATTCTGATTTTTCCTAACAAACCAAATCGCATCCCTTCTTAACAAACTAGGATCTAGTAAGTTTATATCATGTGAGGTAGCTATCAATTGTGATTCATTTTTTTCTGAATTGCTCACGCAAGTTTCAATAATGTGTTTGGTTAATTTCGGGTGAAGACTCCTATCAAGCTCGTCAATAACAACAATTCTGTTGTTTTTTACGTCACCTAACAGGGGAATCAAATCTAGTAATCTAATAGTGCCATCAGACTCATCGGGGAAATCGAACTCAACTTGCTTATTGCTGTTGGGTATATCATGGATAAATGTCATCATTTTAAAAAAAGGCATTTTGTTTTTAAACCCCATAATATAACGACTTCTTGGTGTATGTATTAGAGTTAATGAGTCAGCTAAAGGTTTTGTGTTTAAGATGATGTCTCTAAAAACTTGTTCGGGGATGTTTCGCTCCACATCTTTTTGATCAACATCAATGAACCTTATATCTGATATTCCTGTATCACAACTGATTAATGTCTCCCGATATAGTTTTTGGAGATCCATGTTGGTGTACATATGAAGATAATCACCTCTTCTAGTATTGGGATAGATTATTACTAGCTTATCGAACCATTTGTAAACAGACTTGTACAATGGAAGCTGTTTTTGCCTTAGTTCCTTTAACAATAGTCTGTTGTCTGGAGTACCCCTGTTAACGAATTCGTAGAATTCTTTATCTTTTTTTGAGTTAAACTCAGACTCTCCCCAGTCTATAACACGTTTCGTGTCTTTAGCTTTCCTAAGAAAAAGTGGCTTCAACCGTGTTGGAGTGATTTGATAAAGCCACTCCTCAGGATACTTTCCACTGTCATATAGAAAACCATACCGATACAGATTGTTGTCACATTTGAAGTCTATTTCTAACCTACTTTCTGACTCTAATACTGGATCTTGTAGCTTAAAATGTGTCGTTGTTGGAAGCATGGCACTAATCCTTCCAGTAACACTTCTCCTGATAAAGTCGATAGCTTTAACAACATTTGATTTCCCTGAAGCATTTGGCCCAAAAATTAGGGATAGCTTCAATACTTTTTTTACTGGTTTCTCGATATCCTGAAACAATTGTTCTGGATGCGAGGATACTTTCGACGCTACCATGGACAACTCATTCTCTTCATCAAACGAGAGAAAGTTTCTCATAGATGCTCTGATAATCATACGGCACCTCAATTTTATTCTTATTTAACGTGATATTTTCTCATGTGCCCCATACAATCGAATGTCTGGAATCTGTCAAGTTAAGATTTTATTTCTTCCTTTCTAGTGTGCTGGTATTGTGTTGGGATTCATTTACGATATTTTATGTACTTGAGTTTGGAGTATCCCCTATTTGATGTTTGATCCGATAGCCCAAACTCTGTCTTTCGCAAAAGCTTATAGTAACAATCAACTTTCTCAATCACTCCAATTGATGCCAATGCTTCCAGATACATAAAAACCCATTGTTGTGACCTACCGATGACTTACCGCTTGTGCGAACATAGAGAATAGTGGAGTGGAGTAGTTAATCCGGATAGCAATGTGTCTGTTGTTCCCCTGCTAATAGTTCCTACTCCAGCAATCTATAACACCCAGCCTTATTCAAACTCCTGAGTTGACCCAAGATACCTTTCTGGACTTTTCTGCCGATTTTTGGCACGTTTTGGCGGGATATGACCACATAAACGTGCTGCCTCAGATCAACAACCTCTATTGATGCCAGGGCCTCCAGATAGATGTAGACCCACTGTCTGGATTTACCGATGGCTTGA
>JAJBBD010000019.1 GCA_020532355.1 Candidatus Cloacimonadota bacterium
ACCGACTCTGGACTGGCACTAATAACCAAACTCCACGAACTCGAAAAGAGGAATCAGACTAATGACGAAACAAACAACGATTGACTTGGGGATTGGCAGTAGCTTCAAAGGTCCCGTCACCTGTCTGGGACAAGTATATGCCAGCGAAGATGAACGCAGAGAGCACTTTAGGAATCTCCTGCGTGAAAAGCTGAAAGATCCTGATTTTCGCAAGATCGAAGGCTTCCCTATCGGAGAGGATGAAGATATCATTGCATTGAGTGATCCTCCCTATTACACTGCCTGCCCAAATCCCTGGATAAATGACTTCATTGCCGAGTGGGAAAAGGAAAAGGGAGACAGACCAGATGAATATCACAGGGAACCCTTTGCCGCAGATGTGAGTGAGGGTAAGAACGATCCGATTTACAATGCACATTCCTACCATACCAAGGTGCCCCACAAGGCGATCATGCGCTATATCCTCCATTATACCGAGCCGGGAGACATCGTCTTTGACGGCTTCTGTGGGACTGGTATGACCGGTGTCGCAGCTCAACTCTGTGGAGATAAAAAGGTGGTTGAATCACTGGGATATCAGGTTAAAGATGATGGCACAATCCTGGATGTAGAGGGCAAGCCTTTCTCCAAATTGGGGGCAAGAAAAGCTATATTGAATGATCTCTCTCCTGCAGCTACTTTTATTGCTGCCAACTACAACTCTCCAGTTGACATAGTTGAGTTTGAGAAAGAAGCAAAACGCATCCTGGAGGAAGTGGAAGAGGAATGTGGTTGGATGTATGAGACTCTGCATCCTGATGGTAAAACTATCGGCAGAATCATTTACACCGTCTGGAGCGATGTGTTTATCTGTCCAAACTGCTCTCAAGAGATAATATTCTGGGATGAAGCAATTGATATGAAAGATGGTTTGGTTCTAGATGAGTTTCCATGCCCTTATTGCCATTCAAAATTAACAAAAAGAAGAATGGAAAGAGCTTTCGTTACTAAGTCTGACAAGTTCATAACTGATAGAGATGCAGATATATCAGGAATGATTATTCGTCAGGCAAAACAAAAGCCTGTTTTAATCTGCTACTCAATAGGGAAAAGTAGATTCCAAAAAACACCTGATGATAAGGACTTAGCTTTGATAGAAAAAATCGAGCAAAGTGATATTCCATATTGGTTTCCCACTGAGAGAATGCCAGAAGGTGATGAATCGAGGCGAAATGACGATTTGGGAGTTACTCATGTGCATCATTTCTATGCAAAGAGGAACTTATGGACATTAGCAGCTTTTTGGGATAGGTTACCTTTTAATATTAGGTGGAAGGCTACTTCCTTCTTAGGACGAAATCTCACAAAGCAGAATAGGTTCATTATAAACAAATACAATCCTAGGGGTAGAATTAACGGACCATTAACAGGCACTCTTTATATACCCAGTGAACAAGTGGAGCAGTCTGCATTGAGTTTATTCAAAGAGAAAGTTGTTCAGGTTGGATGGGATACAAAGGGCAATGTTATTTCAACAGAATCAACTACCAATATAAACAGAATAGAACCTAAATCGGTTAACTATATCTTCACCGACCCTCCTTTTGGTGCGAATTTTATGTATTCAGAGTTGAATTTCATACTAGAAAGTTGGCTTAGAATCAAGACATGCAATGATCACGAAGCAATAGAAAACTCATCTCAAGCGAAAAGCCTCTTAGACTATCAGGGTCTAATGAAGAGCTGCTTTACTAACTACTATAAAGCGCTCAAATCCAATGGGTGGATGACTGTAGAATTTCACAATTCGAAAAACAGTGTGTGGAATGCAATACAGGAAGCTCTGCAACAAGCTGGTTTTGTTGTCGCAGATGTTAGAACACTTGATAAAGTTCATGGTGGAATTAAGGCAGCATCTTTAGCAAATGCAGTTAAACAGGATTTGATCATCTCTTGCTATAAGCCCAATGGTGGTATTGAGGAGAGATTTGTTAAACTCTCCGGAACTGAGGAAGGAGTCTGGGATTTTATTAGAACACATCTCAAGCAGCTACCCAAACTTGTGATTGAGAAAGGTAAGATGCAAATTGTGGCAGAACGGCAGAATTATCTGCTCTATGACCGCATGGTGGCTTTCTACCTGCAGAGAAATGCTTTGGTTCCTTTATCTTCAGGAGAATTTTATCGAGGTCTTGAAGAGCATTTCCCATCCAGGGACGGAATGTATTTCCTCCCGGAGCAAGTAATTGAGTATGACAAGACAAAGATGAGGATTCCTGATCTTGCCCAGATGGAGATATTCATCACCGATGAGGTTTCGGCTATTCAGTGGCTTAGGCAGTTACTAAAGGACAAACCTCAAAGCTTCCAGGATATCCATCCTCAGTTTATGAGAGAGATCGCAGGATGGAATAAGAACGAAAAAAGCTTGGAGCTTTCTCTGATCTTGGAAGAGAACTTCCTAAAATACGATGGTAAAGCTGAGGTACCAAGCCAAGTTCATACATACCTATCTACAAATTGGAAGGAGCTTAGGAATCTCCCTAAGGATGATCCGGCACTCAAAGCCAAAGCCAAAGACAGGTGGTATGTACCTGATCCCAATAAGCTGGCAGACTTGGAGCAGATGCGGGAAAAAGCGCTTTTGAAAGAGTTCTGGACATATTTGCCCAAGGACTATAAACCCAAGAAGCTGAGCGATCTGCAAATAGAGATTCCAGACCTGCCCAAGAGCAACCCAGATCTGGTTTCCGGCAAGAGATTCAAGATCATCCGGGCAGAAGCGGTGCGAGCAGGATTCAAATACTGCTGGCAACATCGGGATTATGAGACCATCATATTGGTGGCAAAGCGCATTCCCAGCTCCTTGCTGGAAGAAGATCCCAAACTGCTGATGTATTACGATCAGGCTATTACAAGAACTCAGTAGAAGAGGGTTTGAGGTGAATAGAGAGCAAGACTTGAAGTATGGGGAGTTGTTAGACGCTATAATCGAGCGATTGTGCGCATCATCTTCTCAGATGGTGATCTTGTTCGACCATGATGGCTTAGCCACCACCACGGCTGTTTTTGAGCGTATGGTGGGCAACGGATATGATATCTATGACTACACTGACAACCTGAGCTTGTTTTTCTACCTTGAAAGCAAGTGGCTGAAGGGCGGGAAAGATTTAGATTCAAAACTACTGGTCATGATATCGGCTGATCAGGCCGCAAACGCTAAATTGCCATATTCAGTACTGGTTAATGCCGATGTGATCAAACTGCGGCTGGAAGACTTTTTCGAAGGGATATCTACCAAAGCTGTCAAAGAACTCCCCAGCCAGTATTACGATCTACTCTTTGAGTTGCTTAGATCACAACCGCAGAGCTTGACTTCATACAAAGAAAGCATCGATTTCATTACCCGGCGAGTATTTGGGATTGATATTGCAGGGATAACAAGTGAGGTCCAATTCTGGGTTGTCCTGTTTAAACTTCATTACACAGACACAGAGCTTCCAGGATTCGTGGTGGACAGACTACATGATTCTGGCAGTGGTTTTGTTAATAACTACGAAATCGACCTTGAACAAGCCTTGAGAAGCAGTGAGTATTTCTTTGCTTTTCTGCAGAGAGAATGGGTGCATTTCGTTAAACAGCGGGTAAGCAATGTTCAATCGGCTAAGGTGCTGCCTTTCGATCACCCTGATTTGAAAGTCTATACAGATAATTTCTTTGCCGAAGGCATGCTCAAGCGCATCAGGATAGATAATGCCAAGGCTGAAGAACTAGGTTGGATAAGTTGTGGAATTGATCTGAATGAATCTGGTCCTGCTGATCAAATTGAGAGCTTGATATCGACTTTGCAGGCACATCTTCCCGATATTGACTGCTCCTACAAAGCTTGGCAGAAGTACGCGAAAGACTATGCTGAGTTTTTGCACCAGATATTTAGTTCAGATAACGCGCTTGACGCAGATAGAGTTCACAGCCTGAGAGTGGAGATCAATGCCAGGTTCCAGAACTGGATTCAACAGCACTATGATTCTCTCTCAAGCCTGCCTTCCAGCAAACCAGTGATGGTGCACCAAATAGCCAAGAGCTTGGCATATCGAAGGGCTGAGCTAAATGCAGCTAAAACGGCTTTGATTGTAATGGACGGAATGTCCTACGATCAATGGCTGTGCATCAAAACAGAACTTGATCTGAAGACTTATGAGACTAGTGAGGATACTCTATTCGCATGGATTCCCACTCTCACCTCGATATCCAGACAATCCATCTTTAACGCTTCAGTTCCATATTACTTTGCCCAACACATTGGTAGCACGGTTAAGGAGCCAAACCACTGGAAACGATACTGGGAAGATAACGGGGTAACCTCAAAAAGTATACACTATCTGCGTATGGATGGGACAGGAGATATCGGAGCAGAACTGGAGAAACAGGTTAACCTGCCAAGTGCACTAGTGATCGGACTTGTTTTGAACTTGATCGATGACATTATGCATGGCATGAATCTTGGTTCGGCTGGTATGCATAGCCAGATCAAGCACTGGGTAAAACAGGGATACTTTGACTCTTTGCTTCAGCTTCTGATAGATCATGGTTACACAGTGTGGATCATCTCAGACCATGGCAATTTGGAATGCGAAGGAATTGGCAATATCCAGGATGGTTCATTATCCGAAACCAAGGCATCCAGAGTTAGGATATATCAATCAGAAGCTCTAAGAGACCAGGCAGCAAGAAAGACAGATACATCCCTGGCCTGGACTCCCAAGGGACTTCCCAATGATCTGTACTGCTTGTTTGCTCCCTATCGGGGTTGCTACCATACAGTGGGA
>JAJBBD010000020.1 GCA_020532355.1 Candidatus Cloacimonadota bacterium
ATTATCAAGATTATCAATGGGTTCCGATATATCGGTTATTCCTCCCCTTGAACATAAAGTTATGTTTAAGCTGGGTTAGTCCAGACATCATCGGGCGAGAAGGGATGATGTCTGGATAAAACTTAGGTAATGATTACTTTATCGCTTGCGTGCAAATCTAGAGCCTTTCAGTCAATCGGCACAGAAATTATTCTAAGAGAGCATTGCACATCCACATATATAGCAGATTTATGCACGAGATCTCGGTTTGGTTGGCATTTTCTGATCGTACCTAAGTATTATGGGGGCTCCATGCCCCAATTACTGACGGTTTTTAGAGCAAACAAAAAGCCCTGCCAATTTCGGCAGGGCTATATAATGCATATTTTACATGCTTTTACTGGCTATATAGTTTGTAAGTTTGGAAAGGCTATTTACGTAGGATCCAAGTTCGTTGTCGTACCAACCAAATATCTTGGCATGGGTAACAGGCATTTCCAACTGCTTATCTGTTTTCAGACCTTGTTGGGCTAATGCTTCCGGGGGAAAGCTGATAAATCCGGTTCTGGTATGTGTTTCATGTGCTTCTATCGTGATTGCCGCCAAGCTTCCGATAATATCAGCAGATACATTCTGGCGTTCGCTGAATATCAAAAGATCCTTTTGTGCGCCTTTGGCTGCAGCAGCATAAACATCATTAATTACTTTTCGATTAATTAGCGGTTCACCGAGATCATCAAGCTTTGTATAGAAAGTTACGTTTAGGTTAATCAAGGATACTGTATTTATTGGTATCCTAACGCTATCTGCCATAAAACCGATGTGTTTAATTTCGGGCATCACAAGTTCCAGTGCCTTAGCCGCACCTGTTGTAGAAAGAATAATATTATTGATCACGCTGCGAGATTTTCTTAGATCTGTAGCTCCCGTTTTAGGTACGCTATCCAAGATTGATTGGGTGTTTGTAGCAGCGTGGATTGTACTCATGGAGGCAGTAACAATTCTGGAGGTTAGTGTGCTTTCCAGTAGTGGCTTTATCATATGTGAAAGCCCGGTAGTAGTGCAAGAAGCGGCTGAGATGATATGGTGCTCCGCCGGGTTAAATTCCAGGTGATTTATCCCGTAAATCATCGTTCTGGTATCTGTGGGTGTTTGTGCAGTACCCTTAATCTTGAATGGAGCGCTGCAAATAACTTTGAGGGCACCTGCATCCAGATGACCGCGAAGACAAGGTTTGCCGCCTTCAGAAGCAACCGTAGGATCTAAAAAACTGCCGGTACAATCAACCACTACTTTCACGCCTTCGTTTAACCAATTGATGTCTTTGGGATCTCTGGCAGTACGGAGAATTTTAATCGGAATACCTTCAATCTCAATGATTGGCTTATCTCGATCCAGAATCTTTATTTCTGCTTTACCACCAACCATTCCCCTGAGAAATTTGTGAATGGAGCCATATGTGCTATCCGTTTCAATTACTTGGAGCAGATCATCCAGATCTTTTCCTACGTCACGACCACAATTGACAACAATACCTTCGAAATGTCTCAAGTGGATCTGGTTCCACAGCAAGAGCTTGCCGATCCTACCTAAGCCGTTGATACCCAAGAGGTTCTTGTTCCGTAAGCTGAGGTTCATGCTTGCGATCTCCTTTATCTTTTTATGTTATACTAATGATTGTACACTTTGCAGGGGATGGTGACCTAAATAGATGGTTCCCCCGTTTGCATCTAAAGTAATCTTATCTCCTGCTTTAAGTTCCACATCCTTGATACTACATGTAGAATTCTCCTCATCCACCACCAAATCACGGCAATTGACCACTCCGATCAAGCCCAAACGAGTGGCTGTTACTGCTGCGTGTGACGTTACTCCTCCCCGTGAGGTCAAGAGTCCCTGACATTCAAAGAGCAGCATCATATCGTCCGGTACGGTATCCGGGCGCACCAAAATTAAAGCATCGCCCTGATCTTTGAAACGATCGATATCTTCCTGTTTTATCACAATGATTCCGTTTACTGCACCTTTACCGATTCCGATTCCACTGCCCAGACTTTCCAATTGGGTATCTGTGCTACCCAATACTTGATACTCAGGACTTTTATGAATAATCTGATTACGTGTTTGTAGAATATAGAGCTGCTTTTCAGAATTGCCTTCGAAAGTAAACTCGATCTCCTGATGTGGATAATTATGCTCTACTATCAGTTGTTTAGCATAGCGCAAAAGTCTCTGATACAAAGACGGGAAGTCTTTTTCCAGCGACATATCGCCATCGCGATTAATACGTTCTGCTTCTGAAATTGGTAAAGTATGTACCAGCCCCGCTACTACATCTTCTCCTTGGCTGCACAGAGTAAAATCTCCATTCAAAAAGATTCCGGGCTCCTTGTGCCAATCTGCATGGGTAAAGAGTACTCCGGTTCCACTATCTAAAGAAATGTTTCCCAGAACCATTTTTTGGATAATCACAGCTGTGCCCCATTCTTCAGCAATATGCAGCTTGGAACGATATTTCTTTGCCCGCAGAGTATTCCAACTATCCAAAACATGGGAGATTGATTTATAGAGCTGACTATAGGGATCCTGCTCCAAGGCAACGTTGTAACGTGCCAGCACCTGTTTATAGTCATCCACCATTTCCCGCATTTGTTGTGGGCTAAATTGGGTTTTTTGCTTAATATCGTAGCGTTTTTTATAATCAATCATCACGTTATCAAATTCATCGCGTGCAATGCCGTAAGCCATTCCCCAGCTTTGAATTAGGCGCCGGTAACAATCCCATGCTGTCCAGCCATAATTAGGACGTAGCGAAAGCTTGAGCGTAATTTCATCTGTGAGCCCAATATTCAAGAAGGTATCCATAGCGCCGGGTAAGCTCATAGGGGCACCTGATCTTACAGAGAATAGTAGTGGTTTTTGGGGATTGCCAAAACCTAGCCCGGTATAACGCTCCATTTTATGCAAGTTTTCCCATAAAAGTTGGTCGAATTCGCTTGAAATATCAGGATGTGTATTGATAATATCCCTATTTCGGAAGAGGTCTGTAGTAATCACAAAACCAGGAGGAATGGGAAATTCATATTGGTGCATACGCTTAAGAAAAAAGGCTTTGGAGCCTAAAAGAACCTGGTTTTCGATGCGGGAGTTACGGGTGTAGAGATGAAAGAATAGACGGTCCGGATCGTAGGACATTAGTTTAACAATATTTTCTTTACTAAACAATCTTCGCATCTCAGTAAGGGATTCTAGGATTCGGGTGATAAAATTGTCCAAACCTTGCACGAGGAAAGATGATGAGAGTAGGTTCCGATAAAACTCTTCGGCAAAGATCTCAGTTCTTGTGCGACTGTCTTTGTCTTCTCTTGCTTTAGTTAATTGATAGTCGTAGAAACGATAATAATACTCATTTACCAATTCATTGACGCTATCTTTGAGCAAATTGAAGATATCCAGATACTGATCTAATGAGAGAGTTGAAACATTTTGCACGGAACTCAGCATTGCCAATGCAGTAGTGAAGGCATCGCTTGTAACCATCTCTTGACGCATGGCAAAATCGTAGATTTCCAGTATACGTACTATTCTACGCATTGTTTTACCATTGATATAGCTTAAGTTGAGTTGCCCAACGCTACGCTCAAAGAGACGGCGAATCACGTTTTCGAGGCGGAATACCATGCCCATTGCTTCAAGTTTAGGTTCTCTGTACATGCCATACATGGATGGAATTCCAGCAGCGATGTGACGCTTGTAATAGATATTTTCCCAGGGACTGGTGGGTTTGGGATCCAAAATCTGAGAGTTCAATCTGCCGATATAGTTAAGCATCTGGCGGATAGAACTGTCGTAATCCCGCCTTGTTAAGCTACTTTTTAAGCGGATTTGTTCATGTCCATCAAAGAAGCTATAACGGGAAAGAAATTTCACGATATCGTAGGGATCCAGATTGTATTTATCTTTTAGCAAAAAATGGCAATAGCAAAGCAGTTTTAGTCGTTTATTAAAATAGTCTTCAGCAAGATTTGCAAAAAGGATTTCTACCTTTTGCCAAGATAGCGAAAGCAATTCGGTATCCGTAAGCTTGTTATTTGCAAGAAAATTATTGGTTACGCGACTTTGCTCTCGAGTTCGTTCATTTAGTTCTTGGATGCCTTGCCACACATCAGCCGGGATGATGTTTTGTAATGGTTTGGGATCCAGGGTAATCCAATAGCGCAGAATCCTCTCAATAAGAGTAATGTGAGTATTATTACTCTCTGTGTGAACCTGTTTGCGAAGAAAATGAATCAAGCGGTCTTTTCGTTGCGTGAGTTCATCCAAATTTGTGCTGGCATCGCGAATTTCTCCTTCCGCTCCTATCTCATTGAAAAATACGGGAAACTTGCGTAAGAGGTGTTTGGATTGGACAAATATTGGTGTGATATTTGTGCTCAAAAAGGCTGAAACATCTTTTTGAAAAAGGTCTGTATCCGAAATAAACACACCGTACTTGCTTAGGCTGATAATCGTAAAAGCCAGTAGGTCTTTGTTCTGCAGAGGATTTATTGCAATCAGTTCGAGGAGAATGCGAAGATGTTTTACATGGTTTTTATCTACTTCTGTCTGCCAATCTTCGGAAATTCGCACTTCACCAGGAGCAGTGAACCCAAGATCTATAATGCGGTCTATTATATGCTTATGCAAAGTAGAATTGCTGCCCTTCAACACTGCCTTCCCGATAGTTAATACACAATCCAGCACAATGCTCATGTGGGAAACAGTAAATGGCTTTAAGGTCTCGAAAACAGTATCGATCATATCGTGGACTTCATCCACAGAAAGCTCCAGATACATATCTGCTAATTGCCGATTTAGATCCCACAAGAGATGATCCATCATATCTAGCATTGTGGCTTGTCCCAAAAGGAAAAAGATATATTGCACCCTGTGGCTAAGCGAAGTAAATTCTCGAATATAATCCCGATGCAGCGTGGCAATCTCTGTAAAGGCGGGAACGATTTTATAATCTTCTGTAGATGTGGCTTGCTCAAGGTAATGCTGCCAATAAGTATAGAACTGAGAACCGGGAAGCTGCGAAAGATCAATTTCTTCTGGTTTATTTTTCAAAGCAAGCAGCCAAGAATTTATATCTGTATTCCTCTGCCAATACTTGAGATTTTCATTCAATATCCGGCGCAAAAGATTAAGGCAAACATCTTTCTGATGGCATTTTTCGCTGAGCATAACCATGGCTCTGCGGGTTTGAGTGCTGATTCTTACAAAGAGGCTAAGATACTTTTCTGTATATGTGCCTAACATTTTCACCAAGTCGTCGTAGATATGGGACAAATTTTGCTCACAAAGCGCTTGGCAAAGCTCTAAAAAGTCGCTGAAAAGCTGTTTACGTTCATTCTCCTTACTGCAAAGAGCTTCAGCTTTTTTGTATAGGTACAATACTATTTGAAGAACTTCTTCTGATTCTGCATGACCAGTAAACCACCAAAGATCGCCCAATATACTGGAACGCATCAAATTAAGGGTAATAACCGGATTCACAAAGGGATGATACAATTCATCAAGGAAACTGCGTAAGCGTTGATTCACGCCAAAATAATCATGGGAAAGATCAAGAAGCCACTTTGCGGATTCATCCAATTCTATCTGCGCCACTTTGGTGGCTCGCAGATTTTCCGTAAGAGCTTTAGAAACTAATTTATCCACTACCTCTTCCTCTGGAATTAATAACTGTTGTTATACCTACCCTGCCTACTTAAATATTTATAGCTTTCTGTCAAGGGATTTGCTAGAAAAAATATTTTCAGGTATTGTTTTCTTTTTTCTAGGATGCTTTTTCTGTGGCATGAGCATGGAGTAGTAGTAGAAAATAACTCGACATCTATTACATCTATATAGTTGATAAGAATAATCTTGACTCTTCAGAAGACTATTCCAAGTCTGCTGGACATAGCCTTTAACCGCCAAAACAATCTCTGGTCTTTTTAGTAATGACCAGCTCATGCAGAAGCAAGATGAGGTTTGGGATGCAGGGCTGATTTGGATTGCATACGATGGAAGATGGCATAATAACAACACCAATGACAGCTGACGACAAGCATGCCTGGTGGGGCTGGGGTCATAACTTGAGAGATACAGGTGTAATAGTGGAAAGATGAAGTATGTGCTGACCAGTTCTTCCAGTTACAGCAAATAAGAAATGATTGGAGTCATGGCAGAGTGATTGAATGGCTCGAGGTAACAAATATTCAAACCTATAGGAGAGAATACCATGGATGCTAATAAGAAAAGATATCTGGACACATTGTATGTCAGCCTTTCAGTGAAAGGTGTTTCCGAAGATTCAATTAGTAAGGTGAAAACAATCGATTTAACGGACTTGGCAGAGTATCTTGTACTTCCACCTGATGAATTGAACAATATTATAAACGAGTTGAAAAGAAGAGACCCTGATTTTGATTTTGAGCAACTTGAGTTTCCAGAAGGTGAAGTTGAGAAATCCAATACATCAAGTTATGGTTCGATTGAAAACCTCATCAGTTTGCAAACTCATTAGGAGTGATGATTATTGTCATTGGGGTAGTTCTTGCTTTTATTCAGTCTGAAAATGCGCTTTACACCATAACGGCATCATTTTTAGGTGTGCTTTATTTATTCTCAACTGCTGCAATATTAAGACTTCTGGTAGATATTGCGTTATCACTCAAATAGAGCACGCATAAGTCTGAATAGAAAATAGCCAGGGCAATGGTTTAAGTGCCGTAGGCACGCCATTTTAGATAGCCCTCCCGCCCCGAAAACTCTGAATGAGTGCCGTAGGCACGACATTTCAGATAACAAGCTAAACAATTGGTTGACTCCTCATTTCCGGGTCATAAACCTTGTTCTCAAATGCGTATCAGGAGAATGAAGATGGCCAATACCTACACACAAATCTATGTTCATTATGTATTTGCAACTCAAAAACGCTTGCGATTGTTCCACGACAATGCCCAAAAGGAACTCTATGATTATTCTGCTGGCTTGACCAGGGATTTAAATTGCTTTTTACAATGCATCGGAGGCATGGAGGATCACATCCATCTTTTAGTGGGATTGCATCCGAGTCTATCTGTGTCAGATTTTGCTCAGAGATTCAAGGCCAACACCAGCAGGTTCATAAACGAGAAAGGCTGGGTAATCGGCAAATTCAATTGGCAGAATGGTTTTGGCGCGTTTTCCGTATCCCA
>JAJBBD010000021.1 GCA_020532355.1 Candidatus Cloacimonadota bacterium
AGTATAAGGCTACACCTTATGCAATTGCCTTTCAATCAATTTTGAACAAATAAAAGCTATCGAGACCGACGGTAGAGAATAAAGGAATACAGAGCCGGAAAGAGGATTATAATCATAATTATCCAGAATACTATACCGCTAAATCTTGCTGACAATGGAATAAGTCCGCTAATCGCTAGAAGTAATCCACCAATTAAGAACAGGCGCCCGCCCAACCGATGAGTTTTATGCCAGTTATCCTCATCGGATATAGTCCAGGGCGTTCGAATGCCCACAAAGAAATTGCGCGGCACTTTAGGCAATATATTCCCTAATACGGCAAGCATCAATCCAATGATTATTAGAACTGGATTAAGCGGGAGTTCAATGGTTATCAGCGGGTAAGCAAGCATATAGATATTCAATATAGAAAAGAATATTAGCAACATAAAGACGATCTTGGGCAATACCTTATCGAAACGAGCAGCCTGTTGCTTGTATTTTGGGGAATAAAAAGGCATAAGATACAGTAAGATAAAAAGCCCAAAGTTTAGCGCTAAAGCAGTAATAACGGCGGTAGTTTTGCTAGCATATCCATCAATTTGCCCCTGAGCATTCCAATGAATCGGGATAGAAGCATTAGCAGGCACAACCAGTGCCAAATAAAATACTACCACCACGTAAATAAGCAGCAAGATAATGCTGGCAGAGAATTTTCTGATGCGATTCATGATTCCTCACTTTTAGATCTTAGATTTTTCACCCAAGCCAAGATGTCCTCAAATATGCTTGTATTAAGACGATAATGGATGTATTGCCCCTTTTTGGTGGAGTAGATAAGCCCCGCCAAGCGCAGAATTTTTAGGTGTTCGCTGAGGCTGGCTTTGCTAAATTCAAAGTGCTCGGCAATCTCACCTGCAGTTAGGCTACCGTTTTGCTTAAGCAAATTCAGAATTTTGCGCCGATTAGCATCGGCAATAGCTTTAAAGATGTTATCAGACATAGCTCAGTCCTTAGGTATTTAGTTTAATGCCTAAATATTCCATGAGCATTATTAGTCAAGAATTTTCCTATACTTTGTTTTGTGATACCTTGCAATGCTTTGTGTGATGTTGTTAGAGCATATATCCGGTATATTATAGGATGCATGATGTATGATTATAGATTCGAACAATAATTGTTAAGGATAATTTGAGTACTTGCGAAAAAACAGATGAGCTTCAGCGCCAAAAAGATTTCGCTTGACTCTGATACGGGATTGATAATTATATAATAAGATGATTAAAGATTTACCCATAAAGGAGGAAAATCATGTTTTTAAGCGGAGCACAACTAAAAGAGGTATTTCTTAAAGCTAAAAAGCAGCGTTTTGGAATCATGGCATCAAATGTTGTTTTCGATACCCAAATTCGTGCCATCATTCAAGGTTATAACAGCGTGGGGTCGGATGGGCTATTGCAAATGAGTAGCGGTGCATGTAAATACGCAGCCGGCGAAAGCCAGGATATGAAAGCAGGGGCGCAGCTAATTTCAACCATGATCAAAACCTTTGCCGCACAATTTCCCAAAAGCGGGATTGGGCTTCATATTGATCATGCCACACCTAATTATTTTGATTTTATTGTTTATTGTATTGAGAATAATTTGGTAACTTCAGTGATGATAGACGCCTCAAAAGAGAACCTGAATGAAAATATCCGCATCACCAAAGAAGTAGTGGATGTGGCGCATAAACACGGCATTTTGGTTGAAGGCGAGATAGGGCACATCAAGGGCACAGAAGATGAAATAGTTTCCGAAACCGAGCTCTATACTCATCCCGATGAAGCGCTTGAATTTGTAAAGAAGACCAATGTGGATCTCTTTGCCGCATCTGTGGGCACAAATCACGGGGTTTCAAAAGGTGAGAACATAGTATTACGCTTGGATTTGGTAAAGGATATTGACGATCTACTAATCAAGAACGGTGTAGAGCGTGGGCTTGTATTGCACGGAGCAAGCGGTTTAACCGATGAACAGCAGCGCGAAGCTATTAGAAACGGTGTGGTAAAGATCAATAAAGATACTCACTACCAAATGGATATGGCTCAAGAAATACAAGCTTATTGGGAAAAGGAAAAATACGCTATTGTGTGTCCTCCTGAAACCGATCCCCAAAATTATGTGCCCAATAAAAGCAAATTTGATCCGCGTAAATGGCTCATCAAAGGCGAAAACAAAATGCAGGAAACGGTGAAAGGCTTCTGTCTTGTTTCCGGCAGTGCAAATAACAGTATTTTACTATAAGGAGTACTAATATGATAAGAGTAGCGATAAATGGCTTTGGTCGTATCGGACGCTTGGTATTACGCGCTTTCATCAAATTCCATCCGGAAGTAGAAGTGGTAGCGATAAATGATCTTACCGATGCCAAGACTCTAGCCTACTTATTCAAATACGATAGCGTTCATAAAATGTTCGATGGTGAGGTTACACACGATGACGAACACATTATCATAAACGGCAAAAAAATAAAGATCTTCTCACAGAAAGATCCTGAAGCTTTACCATGGAAAGATTTAGATGTGCATTACGTGGTGGAAGCCACAGGCATTTTTAGAACCAAAGAAAAAGCAGGTAAACACCTCAAAGCCGGAGCAAAAAAGGTTATTCTAACCGTCCCCGCCAAAGATGATGTGGATGCCACTATCGTAATGGGAGTTAACCACCGCGACCTAAAAGATTCGGATTTGATAGTATCCAATGCATCCTGCACCACTAACTGTCTGGCACCAGTTGCAAAAGTTCTACACGATCGTTTTGGAATAGAGAATGGTCTGATGACCACCATTCACTCATATACTAACGATCAAAACATTCTGGATCTACCGCATAACGATTTGCGCCGTGCCCGCGCCGCTGCCATGAGCATGATTCCCACCACTACCGGTGCCGCCAAAGCAATCGGATTGGTGATTCCAGAATTGAATGGTAAACTGGATGGACTTGCCGTGAGAGTTCCTACTCCCGATGGATCCTTAGTAGACCTGAACGTGAATCTTACTCGCGAAGCCAATAAAGAAGAAATCAATCAAGCCATGAAAGAAGCGGCAAATACTTATTTGAAAGGTTATTTGATGTATTCGGATGAACCAATTGTTTCCATAGACATTGTGGGCAATCCGCATTCTTCTGTCTTCGACAGTGGGAGCACCTACGTGAAGGGTAAAATGGCAAAAATCCTCAGCTGGTACGACAACGAATGGGGCTATTCGTGCAGAGTAACAGATCTATTGGTGTATATGCACGGTCTTTCATAAATAAAAGAAGAATACAATCAAAATAGAGCCGGAACCGTCAAGTTCCGGCTTGTTTTGTAACTGAAGGAATACTCTATCCTAAAAGACTTTTGAGATCGTTGCACATCCATATAGAGCAGATTTTTATGCACGAGATATCGATTTTACGGGCTTTTTCTGATCGAGCTATGCCCACCCACCACCTTTGTAGTATGGGAACGTTACCTCATGCCTATAATATCAATAAAATCTTATATTGAACCAGATTTATGTGCATAAAGGCTATGCACTTCGTTTTGCAACGCATTATTTCGGATTTTCATTGACATAATCCCGCCAGAAAAATTGAATGATACCAAAAGATGATTTATATCTAAAAAAAATAGCATATAAGGAGTTTACCATAATGGCTAAACAAACAAAAGCTACGATGGATGGTAACAATGCTGCATCTCATGTGGCTTATGCCTTTAACGAAGTAGCAGCTATCTACCCCATCACTCCGTCTTCCGGAATGGGAGAACTTTCTGATGCTTGGGCATCTGAAAAGCGTAAGAACATTTATGGCACTACTGTGGATGTTATGGAAATGCAATCTGAAGCTGGGGCAGCCGGTGCTGTGCATGGCTCACTTTCAGCCGGTGCTTTAACCACTACATTTACTGCATCACAAGGTTTGATGCTTATGTTGCCAAATATGCATAAAATTGCCGGTGAGATGTTGCCAACAGTTTTTTATGTAACAGCAAGATCTTTGGCGGCACAGTCTCTCTCCATCTTTGGTGATCATTCCGATGTTATGAGTGCGCGTAATACCGGTTTTGCGCTCGTTGCCTGTAATAGTGTTCAGGAAGTGATGGATTTGGGTATTGTAAGTCAATTGGCAACCCTAAAGAGCTCCATTCCCTTCTTGGTATTCTTTGATGGCTTCCGCACCTCTCATGAGCTACAAAAGATTGACGTAGTAGATTACGATACCATGAACGAACTGCTTGACCACAAGCTTGTTGAAGATTTTCGTAAACGCGCCCTTACTCCAGATGCACCAAAAGTAAAAGTTGGCCAGCAGGGACCGGATGTATATTTTCAAGGACGTGAAACCAGTAATCTCCACTATCAAAAGGCGCCGGCAATAATTGAAGCCGCTATGAATGAAGTGGGAGCTAAACTGGGCAGACATTACAAGCTTTTCGATTACGAAGGAGATCCCGAAGCTACCGATATTATCGTAGCAATGGGCAGCGGTTGCGAAACTATTGCAGAAACCATAGACTATCTAAATACAAAGCGCAATATGAAGCTAGGCTTAGTAAAAGTACGCGTCTATCGCCCCTTTAGTACCGAGCATTTCTTAGCAGCTCTTCCCAAAAGCGTAAAACGCATCGCCGTTTTGGATAGAACCAAAGAACCCGGCTCAATTGGAGAGCCACTGTATCTGGACGTTGTTTCTGCACTTCAAGGCAAAGATATCAAGATTATTGGTGGGCGCTACGGTCTTTCGAGCAAGGAGTTTACTCCTACTATGGTATTGGCTGTATACAAACATCTGCAAAAAAGCGGATTTCATGGCTTTACCGTTGGCATAGAGGACGACGTAAGCAAGCTTTCCTTACCATTGGACGAATACATCCATAGCGTTCCGGAAGGCACTATTTCCTGCAAATTCTGGGGTCTTGGCTCAGATGGCACTGTGGGTGCCAATAAGAATAGCATCAAAATTATTGGTGACCATACCGATATGAGTGTACAAGGCTATTTCCAATACGACAGTAAAAAGAGCGGTGGCATTACCCGTAGCCATCTACGTTTTGGTAAAAAGCCTATCCACAGCCAATATCTTGTTTCTAAAGAAGATTTTGTTGCCTGCCACAATCAAGCCTTTATTGGAAGATTCGACATGCTTTCCGGCATCAAAGAAAACGGAGTGTTTTTGCTTAATTCAAATTGGAGCATGGACGAAGTATTCAATATGCTAACCCGCGACATGCAGGATATCATCATTAAACGTAAGATAAAATTCTATAATATCGATGGCTTGAAAATTGCCGATGAAGTAGGACTGGGCGGTAGAGTAAATACCGTAATGCAAACAGCTTTCTTCCTCATCAGCGGAGTAATGGATCGTAACGAAGCTATCGGTCTCATCAAAGAATCCATCAAAAAGACCTACGGCAAAAAAGGCGACGATGTGGTTCAGATGAACTTGAATGCTGTAGACAAAGTAAACGCTGAACTGGTCGAAGTTCACATACCGGATGCGCTCCCCGAGCAATTTGGAGAACATAAACTATTGGTACCAAAAGGTTCTACAGGATTTGTAAAAGATGTGATTGAACCCATCATGCGAGAACAAGGTGATGTGGTAACAGTTTCACAAATGCCACTGGATGGCTTTGTAGAAAGTGGCACCGCCAAATTGGAAAAGCGCAGAGTAGCTCCGGCTGTACCCAGATGGATACCCGAAAACTGTATTCAATGTAATCAATGTTCATTTGTATGCCCGCATGCGGCAATTAGAGCCAAATTGATGAAAGCAGAAGATCTCCAAGATGCCCCAAAAAGCTTTAAAACTCTTAAAGCTATGGGTGCAGAAGGCTATCAGTATAAAATCCAGATATATATCGACGATTGCCAAGGCTGCCGTGTTTGTGTGAACGAGTGTCCCAAACAAGCTCTCGTGATGAGCCCCATCGAAACCGAACGCGAAGCGGGAGAACAAGATAACTATGAATTCTTTGAAAAACTGCCCAACGATGTGTTGGCAAACTTCAAAGATACAACCGTAAAAGGAAGTCAGTTCAAACAACCCTTGCTGGAGTTCTCTGGTGCCTGCGCCGGCTGTGGTGAGACTCCATACATTAAACTGCTTACCCAATTGTATGGCGATCGCATGATTATTGCGAATGCTACAGGCTGCTCATCCATTTGGGGCGGCACATTCCCTACCATCCCATATTGCAAAAACCAAGATGGCAAAGGTCCCGCCTGGGCAAACAGCCTCTTTGAAGATAATGCCGAATATGGTTTTGGAATGCGCTTGGCAGTTAATTCTCACCGCAAACAGCTAAAACTGGCAATGGAAGCTTTACTAGAAAGAGGCATAGATGCCGAATTGAAGTCCGCCCTTAAGCAAAGCTTAGAAAATTGGAACGCAGTAGATCAAGCCGCCAAAGATAACGCCAAGAAGATTCGGACCATGCTGCCTTCTGCTCTTGATAACGCCTGCGAAGGTTGCTCTAAATTGCTGCGCCGCGTGGATGAACTAAAAGACTATTTGGTAGAAAAATCGATCTGGGCAATTGGTGGCGATGGCTGGGCTTATGACATCGGATATGGCGGATTAGATCACGTAATGGCTTCAAACCAGAAAATCAAGATCTTTGTTTTGGATACTGAAGTGTATTCAAACACAGGAGGTCAGGCTTCCAAATCTACCCCAATGGGTTCCATCGCTCGCTTTGCCGAAGCCGGTAAGACGACTAATAAGAAAGACCTAGGTATGATGATGATGAACTATGGCTACGTGTATGTTGCCTCCATCGCCATGGGTGCAAACAAAAATCAGGCATTACAAGCCATCAAAGAAGCCGAAGAATACCCCGGACCCGCCATCATTATTGCCTATGCCCCATGCATAAACCATGGCATCGATATGAGTATGAGTCAAAAACACGAAAAAGCTGCCGTTGAAGCCGGGTATTGGTTGCTGTATCGCTACAATCCACAAAGACGCTTGGAAGGTAAAAATCCGCTTATCTTGGATAGCAAGGAACCCACTATAAGCATAGCAGATTTTGTTAAAACCGAAAACCGCTATAGCCGTTTGCATCGAATCTTCCCGGAAAAAGCCAAGCAATTCGAAGAATGCAGCAAACTCTTCTTCAAAGAGCGCTACGAACAGTATAAAAAAATGAGCGAGTAAACCGAATAAACAATCATAATAGAGGAGGTTCTTAAAGCCTCCTCTTTCTTTTTGCCCAGATTGAGTTATTTTATAGAGAAAACTACAAAGGTGGGGTAATGAAATTATTCATCCTACTCATCATTCTTCTAATTGGTAGCACTTTTCTGTTTGCGACAGTGGAAACAGTGGATAAAGTGGATGTGAATCGGTATTTGGGACGATGGTACCAATATGCATACTATCCCAATAAATTCCAGCCTAAAGACGCAGCTCTATCTGCCGCAGATTACTCCCTGGACGCCAAGGGTAACTTGATTGTGATCAACACGAGTTTTGATGATAAAGCGGGCAAAAAGGTACTCAAGCAAGTAAAAGGTAAGGCAAAACCCATCGATAAGACTTTCAGCAAGCTTCGAGTAAGCTTCTTTTGGCCATTTTATGGGGATTATTGGATAGTAAAACTGGATAAGGATTACAGGTATAGCGTTGTAAGCGATCGCAAACAAAAGTATTTGTGGATTCTTTCTCGCAGCCCTAGAATGGACGCCGATACCTACAACGAAATCCTTCATTTTTTGCGACAGGGTGGTTGGGATCCCACCAAGCTGGTTATTACCGGATTGCAAGATTAGAAAAGATTCTTCTCTCTCCCATCTCTTTCGCTCCTGAGGATATTCTTTCCCAAAATATTCTCTATGCTTTTATTCCCTCTTTTCGGTATTCTTGGCAAAACACAAAAGTCTCTTTATACTCTTTAGATGGGCTTATTGCGCCAAAAAGCAAATAATTGCTCTTGACAAAAGCTCCTGTGTCAATCTTTTTGCAAGACTATGGAAAATATAGATATAGCGGCATGCCCGCATGGAGTTGTATATGGATTATCCCTTTAGTTCTATTGAAAGTAAATGGCAGAAGATCTGGCAAAAACGTAAGATAGCTGAATCCCAAGATTTTAGTGACAAGCCTAAATATTACGTGCTTTCTATGTTCCCTTACCCGTCTGGAGTGCTCCATATCGGTCATGCTTCAAACTATGCCATTGGCGATGCAATCACGCGCCTTAAACTAATGGAAGGGTTCAATGTGATGCAGCCAATGGGCTACGATTCCTTTGGTATGCCTGCCGAAAACTACGCTATTACCCACAATTCTCATCCCCGCATTACTACCGAGGAAAACATCGCTAATATGCGTAAACAGTTTGATGGCATGGGCTTCTTCTTTGATTGGAAACGTGAAGTTAGCACTTGCAGACCAGACTATTATCGCTGGGGACAGTACATTTTTAAAAGAATGTACGAACAAGGTTTGGTATATCGCAAAAAAAGCTTCCAAAACTGGTGTAATCAATGCAATACCGTGCTGGCAAATGAACAGGTGGAAGATGGCGCTTGCTGGCGTTGCGGCAGCGAAGTGGAACAAAAAGAACTGGAACAGTGGTATTTCCGCATCACCAAATATGCAGAAGAACTGCTGAATTTCTCGGATGTGATCGAATGGCCTGAACGTGTAGTAACCATGCAAAAACATTGGATCGGCAAGAGTGAGGGCGCGCGCATCGAATTTAACTTGGAAAACAGCGATCTTAAAATCCCTATCTTCACCACCCGCCCGGATACTATCTACGGTGTAACCTTTATGGCTTTGCCACCGGAACACCCGTTGGTGCAAAAGTGGTTGGATGAAGAGCCAGATAACCATGCCCTCCACAATTTCTGTAAAAAAGTTATCAACGAAGATAAAGTACTGCGTTCCAGTGCCGAAACTGTGAAAGAGGGTATCTTTAGCAAACGCTACTGCATCAATCCCCTCAATGGAGATAAAGTTCAGATCTGGATTACAAATTATGTATTGATGGATTATGGCACTGGTGCTGTAATGGCTGTTCCTGCACACGATCAGCGCGATTTTGATTTTGCCAAAAAATACAAGATCCCCATCAAAATAGTAATCCAAAACCCCAACCAACCACTTGGGGTGGACTCAATGTCCGAAGCTTATGTCGAGCCGGGCATTATGACAAATTCTGCTCATTTTGATGGCACAGATAGTGAAGAGGCAAAAAGCTCTATCACTGCTTGGATAGCACAAAACGGCTGGGGTGAAGGCACAGTAACCTATCGACTGCGCGATTGGGGTATCTCCCGTCAACGTTATTGGGGCAACCCTATACCCATTATCCATTGTCCAAAATGCGGTGTAGTACTGGTTCCGGATGAAGATCTGCCAGTGCTCTTGCCGGATAACGTGCAAGTGGGTAAAACTACATCCAATCCTCTGCTCAGCGTTCCTGAATGGCTCAATGTAAAATGCCCCCAGTGCGGAGCTGACGCTAAACGTGAGACCGATACTATGGATACCTTTGTGGATTCATCATGGTACTACGCCCGTTATGCCGACGCCCACAACGACGATATGCCCTTCGCCCCCGCTAAAGCGGATTTTTGGCTACCGATTGATCAGTATATTGGCGGCATTGAACATGCCTGTATGCACCTGCTGTATGCCCGTTTTTTCTATAAATTTATGCGTGATCTCGGATGGGTAAAAGGCAATGAACCATTCTTGCGCCTGCTTACACAGGGTATGGTGCTGAAAGATGGCGCTAAGATGAGTAAATCCAAAGGCAACACCGTAGATCCTCAATATATCGTGGATCGCTTTGGTTCCGATACTTTGCGCGTGTATCTGCTCTTTGCCTCGCCTCCGGAAAAGGACGTGGAATGGAACGACGAAGCGTTGATGGGTGCATTCCGCTTTCTGAACCGTATCTATCGCCTTATCGAAAGCAATCTTGATGCCATCAAACGTGGCTTGCAGCATGAGGCGGATATATCTAAACTTTCCCCCGAGATGAAAAAGCTGCTTTACAGCTCCCACTTCTGTACCAAGAAATGGCGCGAGGACTGCCAGGAACGGATGCAATATAATACCGCCATCGCCGCCATCATGGAACACCTAAATCACTGCGTAGCAATCAAAGACACGCACACCTTAGATAACGACGCTCTGGCAGTTTATGCCGAAGCTTGCGGCATCATCCCTCAATTGCTCTATCCCTTTGCGCCCCATATAGCTGAAGAGCTTTGGCAGATGATAGGCTTTCAAAACCTCTTGCACGAAAGCGGATTGCCCGACTACGAGGAAGCATATCTCGTTCAAGACTTGGTTACATACGTCATTCAGGTAAATGGAAAACTGCGCGGAAAACTGGAAGTAATACCAGATACAGCACAAGAAATTCTGAAAAAAGAAGCACTAAAAGTGGAAAATGTGATCCGCTCCTTGGATGGCTTTGAAATTGTGAAGATAATCATAGTGCCCAATAAAATGGTAAGCATCGCAGCTAAACCTAAACGCTAATAAATATTAGTTCTTACATACGGGTATCTTGCATGATGCCCGTTTTTTCTATTGGAGCTAAACAAGCTTTATGTCATCGTCAAATGGAGATACATTTGCTGCGCTAGATTGATAGATATTGACAAGAAGATTGATATGTAAGAATTTGTATTTCTTAAGGAAGGACTATAAAATGAACATTAATTATAGTAATCAAGAAAGAAGCAAAACAATCGACATAAAAACGATCATTCAGAATAGCACGGATAATAGCTTGATTACATTTCTTAATAAGCTTGGAAAAATTGATGATATCGATAATATTGAGCCTCTCTTTGAACTTCTTAAATCAAGAAATGAATCAATAAGACAATTAGCGATAAAGAATCTTGCAAAAACTAAAAGGCAAGATTTGGTGAGTTTATATGTTGATATTCTCACTGATGATCCTAGTTCTGATGTGAGAAGAGAAGCTGTATCAGCTATTGGTAGAACTAGGAATGAGATCAACATACCTTATCTAGTATCATTGTTAGATCAAAAAGATCCTAAGATTGTGATGCAGGCCATGAGGGGTTTGTTACCATTCAAGAAAAAACCCGAGATAAAGAGAGAGTTGAATAAGCTTATCAATCACCCAAACGAAATGATTCAAGCTGCAGTAAAAAAAGAACTAAGACATACCAACATAAGAACAAATGTTTCCTATAAACAACAATTGTGTTCTCCAAAACTTATACATAATCTGATAGTACACGGTGATACTATAGAGTCAATGAGCGTTATTCCTGATGAGTCGATACATTTAACGTTTACTTCTCCACCGTATTACAATGCAAGAGATTACTCAGTCTATAGTAGTTACAAAGAGTATTTAGATTTTCTAGTAAAAGTTTTCAAGGAAACATATCGCATAACAAAGGAGGGTAGATTCTTCATCTTAAATACTTCTCCGGTAATCGTGAAAAGGATTAGTAGACAACACTCAAGTAAAAGATATCCTATACCTTATGATATACATCCTCTTCTCATTGATATGGGATGGGAATTTATAGATGATATTGTATGGGTAAAACCAGAAGCAAGTGTTAAAAACAGAGTTGCCGGATTCGAACAACACAGAAAACCACTAGCCTATAAACCTAATGCAAGAACTGAATGTATAATGGTATATAGGAAAAGCACAGATAAATTGCTTGATTGGAATATGCGATGTTATCCAGACGAGACTGTAGAAGCCAGCAAGGTACGAGGTAAATACGAAACTTCAAATGTATGGAATATTGATCCAACATTCGATAAAACACATACAGCAGTATTCCCCATAGAGTTATGTAACAGAATTATTTCATTGTATTCATATATTGGTGATTTAGTTTTTGATCCTTTTGGCGGAAGCGGAACCTTGGGAAGAGCAGCGATTCAACTTAACAGAAGATTCTTCTTAACTGAGATTAAAAGTGAATACATTGAAAGAATGATGCAATTTTTTAAACAGACCGATATTTCATACTTAGATCAACAACCTATGGTAATGAACATAGAAAGCTTTAAAAGAATGTTCAAGGAGTTATAAATGACGCTATCAAAAGATGATATTGCATTGGTAATCTCAATGTTGCTCAATGGATCCGGTCATAGAGTTATTGTGACGGACATGATAAATAATCTATTCATGAAATTTACGATTGGTTTTTTTAAGAGTATTATGCTAGCCAAATTTGAGAATCAAAACATCAACATAGATTGGTATAAAGCTAATTTCATCGATTCAAACAAATTGTCGACTGATGACATTTTACTTTACTCGGGTCTGAACAAAAAAACTGTTACTAATCAGTATGGCAGTGGAAAGAAAGAAATTTGTATTGAAGCAGCTAAAGATAACTATGACAAACTATTGGACTCTTTGAATCGTCTTATTGACGAAGAGATAGGTCTTGATATTAAAATTGTGATTAAACACAATGACGTTTCTGTAGAACTGAATATAAATGAAAGTCTCATTGTAGTAAATGCCCTGGCAGTAAAAAGAGCGGCTATTCGAGGTGGGGCTTGGAGTACACTGGGAAAATCTGTTGAAACTCCTTTAATGTTGACTCTTTGCCATCTTTTCCATGTTAATGAGGCTAATTATGCAGTAAAAAAATCTAAGGGAAAATATGTTAGGCCTAATGAAGCGATTTTCGATAGAGAGGTAGATTTCTTTTTAAAAACTGGAGATAAAGAGTATAATTGCGAAATTAAATTAATGGGGCAGGGCAATCCCGAAAGCGCTGACGCAGTAATAGCACGAAACACAGACGTCTTCATTGCCGATAAATTATCTGAAACAAACAAGAATCAACTTAATGACCTTGCGGTGCAATGGGTTGAGTTAAGTGCGCTTAATGGTTACATTAAGTTTTCTGATGTTTTAGCTAAATTTGGCATACCACATAAACAACCTTTGGATGGACTTAAGCAAGTCCCAAGATTAATAGAAACACTATTTAATAATAAGTAAAAATAATTATATGGCCTCTATGCAACGTGTAACCCTCATAAGGGCATCTTGATTCCGGTTCTAGGAGCCCCAAGAGGATTATTTATAGTAGGCGACTTGCAAGAATGTAAGGATTTAGCCTTGAGTTCAGGCAATGTGATTTATTGTGCATAAAGGTGGAAACAGGCAGCATAAAATACCAGAATAGCACTTCCACACTCTCTCACATGGTTCTTTCCCTTCACGTTTGCTCTATTTCTCCTCATCATCTCCTCATGCCGTGAGGGCATTATGAGGGAAGAACGAGCGAAGTATGACGGATAGCAATGGCTTAGCAGTTAGCAATCAATTATTTTTTTAGATAAAATTTAGCTGCGCCGAAATTCACAATATTACCTCAATAAAAAATCTGATTGACAAAAAACGGCATTTGAATTCTAAGGAGAGGCACAGTGATGGGGCCTATAGCTCAGCTGGTAGAGCTTCCGGCTCATAACCGGATGGTTGGGGGTTCGAGTCCCTCTGGGCCCACCACTTTTTTTTTGTTTACATCTTTGCCGCAATCGTTATCTTGTCTTTCGAGGAATAAATATGAAATACATCCGGATTATTGTATTGCTTCTGGCTTTAATTAGTAATCTAGAGGCCACAAAATATGCGGGAGAGATCTTTAGCTTAAGCACCGGTGTGCAAAATCAAGCTATGGGTAATACTGGTCTAACTTATACTCAGTCTCATGCTGCCGGATGGTGGAATCCATCATTGCTGGCTATAGATTCTCATCAAGGCGTAGAGCTTATGCGCAGCGACTATTTTAAGGGTTTACTAACTCAAAATCAGATCTCGGTTCGTGTAGGAACGGGCACGGCAATTTCGATTAATCATCTCGCTATAGATGATGTTAAACTCACCAAATTGGAAAACGAAGACGACGAATTAAGCAACGATAATCGACCCTACGTTTGGAAAACCGTGACAAATCAGGACATAATCATCAATGCATCATACGGTAGGGCATTGCGCAATAACTTGTATTGGGGAATTTCTCCTAAAATAGCCTATCGCAATCTGGCAGAACATGGTGGATATGGAATTGGAGCAGATCTTGGTGCATTGTGGGATCCCGGCAAAGGCTTTTTATTGGGACTAAATCTCCGAGATTTCTTTGGCACTCAGATATTATGGGATTCTGGTGAGCATGAGATAGCAGTACCCAGTTTAGATTTGGAATTGGGCTATGTGCGCAAGTTTCCCAAGCTCAATATTCCCATTCATGTAGCCTTACGGGCGCAAACATTTATTGAGGA
>JAJBBD010000022.1 GCA_020532355.1 Candidatus Cloacimonadota bacterium
GACGCAGCCCAAAAGCTCAAAGCCAAGATCGAACGCATCGGCACCCCACTCAAGGATTGGGATGTGTCCATCAACTACGGCATTAAAACCGGATACAACGAAGCCTTCATCATCTCCGGGGCCAAAAAAGATGAACTCATCGCCGCTGATCCCCGCTCGGCTGAGATCATCAAACCCATCCTCAGAGGACGCGATATCAAACGCTATAAAGCTGAGTTTGCGGACCTGTGGTTGCTCTTTATTCCCTGGCATTTTCCGCTACATAGAGATCCGTCCATTACAGGGGCATCAGAGAAAGCAGAGCATGAATTTTCCGTGCAATACCCGGCTATCTATGAGCATTTGCTTAAGTTCAAGGATCAACTCTCGGCTCGTAACAAAGCTGAAACTGGTATCAGATATGAATGGTATGCGCTACAACGCTGTGCTGCAACATACTATGAAGAATTCGAAAAAGAGAAGGTGGTGTATCAAGAACTGACTCAAGGTTCCAGTTTTACTTATGCTCAAATACCTTCGGTTTTTGTCTCTAACACTGCTTATCTAATAACGGGTAATGACTTGAAATATTTGGTCTCAATACTTAACTCGACATTTATCGAGTATACTTTTAAGAAATACTATTCCATTGGACTTGGAGACAAGGGAATTAGATGGTTAAATCAATACATGCAACTGCTGCCAATTGCTAACCCAAACCATCAAACTAAGATGTCTTTTCACAGATTAGTTGAGAATATCTTAAAAAGTAGACATAGTGGCAAAAATACCCAACAACTCGAATCCCAAATCGATCTCATGGTTTACAAGCTATATGAGCTTGATTATTCAGAAGCCAAGTTGATTGATCCGGATATGGATAGTGTGTTGGCCTCTTTTGGTCTTTCCGCGCAGGATTTTGACCGGATGACGATTGAGCAGTTGGGTAACCTGTCACTTAACAATGTTTAGAATATAGTATGAAGGAGTCATATTATGCAAGGTAGTACTTTTTGTTCGAAGCGCTTGATTACTGCCCATCCAGGAAGAATGATCTATCCGTGGCAAAGCTATTTAGATCAGTATGTCCGTGCGGCTGATATTCTGTTCAAGTCAGTTGGAGATGGATCATACTGTGTTGATACTCTTGTCCACCCTCTGATGTACCTTGTATCCCATTCCATAGAGTTAGGACTTAAGCTATGCATTTATGATCTACAACGAACATTGAAAAAATCTCCCTCGAAAGAAAACACACATAAACTTAGAGAATTAAAAGGTCAATACCTAGATCTCAGGAATGAGTTTATTGAACACTGCGATAAGGAGGGTATCAATCGCTCAGATTTTGATGCAGATGCTTTGAAACGAAGCTTAGAAGAATTGATATCAGGAAAAGACAACCCATTTTTCCCCGGATTATCTTACATTGATAAACAATCTCAGAAGTTCCGATATCCATGTGTTAAAGCGAAGACCTCTGATAAGGATTCTACCAAAGTCGATAAACCCTCATTTTCTTGGACAGACAAACTCAACTTAGAAGAAGTATGGAAATTGTACAAAGACGCAATGACTCTGTTACAATGCGAGCCTATGGTCATTGGTGATATAATAGGGATACATGATGAATAATCATTTTAAATGCAATCTCTCCAGCTTAATAGCGTCCAACCGCAGCCAAATTCCTATAAGATGGGGGTCTTGTTTCTTTCCTGTTGAAGGATGGGGATTTGGCGTATGCATATGAGCAGAAGAGCATTACTGGAACCAGAAAACACTTGGATAGTTTTTGAGTCATGCACGATACGCGGGTACTATCTGGATTAATTTTAGGTGGCTAGCACTATGAATAATAAGCTGTTAGCGATTTCAAACTTTCGCAGAGCGAAATTTGAGCTTGACTTTATAGCCAGTTGGCTATATCTTGTCTTTGTATGATGAAGATCAGATACTCATCAGAAGAAGTTCGGCTTGAAGAGATAGAGTATCAGAAGACTCATCCAGATCTTTATAGGCAGCTACGCTTTGAGTATAGAAAGGTGAAAAGTATGAATTGGGAAGACTTCGAGGTTTACATGAAGGAAGAGCTTGCCAAGAGTGATCAGAGTAAGCGAATAAAGCGTATTGGTAAAGAAGAAAGGTTCGAATTTCGCATACCACCACACAGTGAGAAAGGAGTTTTAAGAGTCTTCTTTACATTAGGTGGAGATTGTTACACTATATGGATCACTGATGTTGTTGACAAGGATAACGAGCCCAAGGAAGCCAAAAATAAGAGCCGTAAGAAGCGAAAAAAAGGGAGGAGAGATGGCAAATTCAAAAAAGGTAAAGCTGCGCAAACATAATGAGTCAGCGAAAGAACTGGACATAGATTTCTCCTCGATTCCTAAGTGGAAACAGGACCTGATCGATATCGTAGCTGATCTCTCTGTGAAAAGAGTTAAACTGAGGATGACTCAGGAAGCACTGGCCCAAAAGATGGGCGTGAAGCAACCCGTGGTAGCCAGGTTTGAACACATGGGCAGGA
>JAJBBD010000023.1 GCA_020532355.1 Candidatus Cloacimonadota bacterium
ACATAGTGATCGGAGAGCATTTCTGCATAGTCCGTTGCTGTAGATTCGTTTATTCCTCGGCAGCAAGTATTTCTTTTTTTAAGCAACAGCATATATTCCTGTTTTTTGCTATCAGAAAGTGTCGAGAGAATACGTACTCTTTGGGCTTTAATGGCGTTAGGCAGATGCTCTGGCATCGTTGCTGCTTTTGTGCCTTTGCGTTGGGAATAGGGAAACACATGCAGATATGTAATTGGTAAGCCTTGCAAGAAGGCGTGTGTTTCCTCAAAGAGTTTTTCAGTTTCACCGGGGAAGCCGCAGATTACGTCAAAACCAACTGCTGCATCGGGATAGAGCTCTATGATTCTATCCAAAAGGCTCTTAATCAATTGGGTATCGTAATGCCTGCCCATGCTCTTTAGGATACTGTCGCTTCCGCTTTGCAGGGGGATGTGGAAGTGTGGGCATAGTTTATCTACTTTAGCCAGCTTGTTTAATAGAGAATTGTTTAGCAGCTGGGGCTCAATTGAGGAGATTCTAATCAACTGGATTTCTTCAATTTCGGCTATGGCTCGCACTACATGGCTTAGTTCACGTTCGCTATCTTTGTACAAACCCAAATTAACTCCACCCAGTACTATCTCCTTGAACCCATTTTCAGCAAAGATTTTAGCTTGAGCCAACACATCCTCAAATTTGGCAGAGCGGCTATGACCGCGAGCATAAGGGACAGCACAATAAGCACAATAGAAATCGCACCCATCTTGAATCTTCTGAAATGCTCTGGTATGCCCTAACATATTGGTAACGGGTCTGTAAACGAATTCTTTAGCCTCCATAATATCCGTGAAGGTGTTATCCTTACCGGCAAGAATATCTCCAATATCCAGTTTGCTTTGATTATCTACTATGAAGTCTATGCCCCCCAAAGAGTTAATTTCGTTAAGTGAGCGCTGGGCAAAACAACCTGTAACAACAACTCGTATTGAGGGGTTTTTAGCTTTACGGGCAAGCGCTTTACGGATTAGATTTCTGCTTTTATAGTCTGTGCGATTGGTAACGGTACAAGTATTGATTATGTATATATCCGCATCATCTTTGAAATCCACTAGCTGTACTTCTCCCAGGCGTTCCGCTATTACTGCCGATTCATAAAAATTGGTTTTGCACCCTAAGGTGGCAATAGCTACTCTGGGCTTAGGATTTGGTAAGTACGGCATAGATGGCAGGAGCGTAAATGCTGTGTTCAAGTTTTAGCACTTTATGGGCAATTTCTTCGGCGGAACCACAATCTGAGATATTGACTACATTTTGGGCAACAATTTCACCGTGATCGTAAACCGGATCTACTTTGTGGATTGTGGCGCCAGATATCTTTTCCCCAGCTTCAAAAACTGCTTTGTGCACCTTTATGCCATACATGCCTTTACCACCATACTTGGGCAACAGTGCTGGGTGCACATTTAGGATGGGAATCTGTAGGGCAGAAAGAAACTCATTGCTAAGGCGCTTCATAAAACCGCATAAGGCTATTAAAGCGATATTGTTTGAGTTGATGAGCTGTAAAACTTGAGTTTCAAAGTAGTGCATATTTTGGTAAGGGATTAGCTGCTGAGCTATACCGGCGGCAGCACATTTACTTATTGCCTCTGCTTTTGGAGAACAAAACACTGCCGTGTGGATAGTTAGAGGAAGATGATTATCCTCGAAGTAACGATGGATGGCCATGATATTGGAGCCTCGAGAGGCACCGCTGCTCAGAGTTATTATTCGCTTGATTTCAGGTGCAGATCCTTCCATTGGTCCTCGTCGATTTCGGATGGAGCTTGATTCATCAAGTCTGTGGCGCGTAGAGTTTTGGGGAAGGCGATTACGTCGCGGATCGAATCTGCTTGAGTAAGGATCATAATCAGGCGATCCAAACCCGGAGCAATGCCGCCATGGGGTGGAGTTCCATATTTTAGAGCATCCAGAAAGAAACCAAAACGAGGCTTCAATTCCTCTTCACTAAAACCTAACACGGAAAATATCTTCTGTTGGATATCGTAGCGGTGACAACGAATACTGCCACTGGATAGTTCCATGCCATTACACACCAAGTCGTATAACTGCCCTTGAATGTCGCCAATCTTTTCAGGAATATCTAACCAGGCAATGTGCTCTTCTTTGGGTAAACTAAACATATGATGAGCAGGTTCCCATCCCGAATCGTCTTCATTACGGATAAATAGAGGGAAATCTGTAATCCAGCAGAATTTTAGATCTTCATTATTATAAAGCCCAAGTTGTATACCAAGTTCATTGCGAAGACCCGCCAGAACTTTGTGCGTTATTTCCCACTTGTCGGCGACAATAGCTAAAAGATCGCCGGGTTTGGCCGCAGAAATCTCTATCATTGAACTTGCTTCATCGGCAGAAAGGAATTTTGCTATACCTGTTTCCAAACCTCCTTCGGCTACTTTGGTAAAAGCTACTCCTTTACCACCCAAGTGTTTGGCAAGTTCCACTAACTGGTCTTGCTGTTTTCGGCTAAAACTCGCACCGCCGGGAATACATAAAGCCTTGATAAGTCCCTTCGATTCTAAACAGCTTCGAAAAACATGAAACTCACTTGTGGCCAAGATCTTGGAAAAATCTACCAATTCGAGCCCAAAACGAAGGTCCGGTTTGTCACAGCCAAATCGGTTCATTGCTTCACTATAACTAAGTCTGGTGAAGGGAATGGGCAAATCGATACCCTTTATCTCTTTAAAGATGGCAAACATGAGCCGTTCCAGCAAATCGAAGATCTCTTCTTTGCTGGCAAATGAAAGCTCGATATCTAATTGAGTGAATTCCGGTTGACGATCTGCACGAAGGTCTTCATCTCTAAAGCAGCGGGCAATCTGGTAGTACCGATCAAAGCCTGCGATCATTAAGAGTTGCTTAAAAATCTGGGGAGATTGGGGCAAGGCGTAGAATTTGCCCGGATGTACCCTGCTTGGCACCAGATAGTCTCTGGCACCTTCAGGAGTACTTTTCATTAACATAGGGGTCTCGATCTCAAAAAAGCCTTCATTATCCAAAAAGCGGCGCATCAAACTAGTTACTTTTGCTCTAGTGATTAGTATCTGTTGCAAGCGTGGGCGCCTAAGATCCAAATATCGATAGGTTAGGCGCAAATCTTCGTCTGCCATGGCAATACCATCGATTTGGATCGGCAAAGGCTGAGTATCATTTAGTAGTAACAATTTCTCGGCGATTACTTCCAGTTCTCCAGTGGGCATGTTCTTATTGATATTAGCCCCTTCTCTATGTGCAACTGTGCCTATTACTGCAATCACGTACTCATTGCGTACCTTTTCTGCTTGGGCAAAAATATCTTTGCTTTCAGGACGAACTACAATTTGGATAATGCCTTTTACGTCGCGTAGATCTATAAAGATCAAACCACCCAGATCTCTACGTTTGTGTACCCATCCCATAACCACCACTTGTGAATTGATGGGGCATTTAACCAAATCAGTACTGTAATGACTGCGCCTAAGTGAGCCGAGATTGTCCATTTACTCTTTCCTTCAGTTCATTTTAATGTCTTCATAAATCTGATCGATGCTTCTGGCATCTTCACCAAGATACTCAATCATGTAGCATTTGTCTAGATACTCATCGTCTGGGTTAATTAGCTTGTTGTTTACAAACTCATCACCCATCATGCTCATAGCAGCTTCGTTAGGAGTGGGATACATGGTGTATTTACTATTGCGCTTAGCATTCTCAGAATCCAAAAGGAAATCTATGAACTTGTATGCTAAATCCTTATTCTGAGAGGAATTTAGCATCACAATATTATCCATCCACATAGCAGCACCTTCTTTGGGCATAATAAACTCAAGATCTGGGTTTTCCGCCATTTGCTGAAGCGCATCTCCATTATAAGCCTGTGCCAGCCATGTAGTGCCATCTTGCAGCTCATTCTTATACGAATCGCTGTCGAACTGAGTGATATTCTTATCCCATACCTTCAATACATTATGGGCGGCAGAAAGTGCTTCTTCAGAAGTGTCATTAACCGAGTAGCCGCTAAATATTAATGCAGCACCAATCACTTCTCTGGCGTCATCTAGCATGGTAACCTTATTTTTACCATCAAAAAAGGAATCTCCAAGTATGTTCCATCCACCAGATGCAACAATCTCATCGGGTACAAATTGCCTATTATACATCAAGCCTGTAAGTCCCCAGGCATAGGGGATGCTATATCTATTGCCCGGATCGAAAGATTCTGCTTTCACCAAAAGTGATTTGTCCAGATTCATGTAGTTTGAGAGTTGGCTCTTATCTAGTTCTTCAAGCATGTTCAATTCTGCTAGAATACTAACGTGATCTCCACTAGGGAATATCAGATCGAAGGATTGGGTAGAGCTTTTTACTTTGGTAAGCATGTTCTCATTAGAATCGAAAGTACTATATTTGATTTGGCAATTGTATTCTTCTTCAAATTCCCTAATCAGGTCAGTATCGATATAATCACTCCAATTAAAGATATAGAGCGTAGGTTTAGACTTGCTACAGCCCATAAATCCAGCCGCAATCAAGGTTAATGCTAGCACAGTAATTATCATCAGTTTTTTCATTATTTCCTCCCATTCAGTTAATGTGGGTTCTTTGCGCATCTGTAATCCCCTTTTTAGGATCAACAAACTGCAGAATCAAAAAACCTACCATAAAGAAAAACATTAAAGATAGTATAGAATTGCGAATATCACCTGTTTTATGCGCAATCCATCCATATAGTATAGGTCCAATTATAGAAGACAGTCTACCTGTCAAGGTATAAAAGCCAAAGAACTCAGCTTCGCGTGCCTTAGGTGTAAGCATACTCAGCATGGTTCTGCTATTTGCCTGAGAGCTGCCAATTGCCATTCCTGCTAAAAGCCCCACAAAATAGTACTCAGTTGCTGAGGAGCAAAAATATGCCCAAACCACAACTACAATCCATATAGAAATAGATATAGATAGGGATAATCGTACTCCTTTTAGATCGGTTAGCCATCCAAACAGGGCTGAGCCCAAGATTGAAGTGAATTGAGCGATAATAAAATATAGAAGCATATCCTTAGTATTCATACCAAATCGCGTTATTCCATATATTGAAGCAAAGACAATTACAGTTGTAATGCCATCATTATAAATGAAGTAGCTTAGCATGAATTTTAACAATTGAGGAAACTTACGCAGATTCTTTATAGAGCTTATCACTCTCTTTGCTGCTACTTTGTAGTAATTGGTTCGTTTTGATGGTCTTTGCACTTCCTTCAGCCAGAAAAAAGTGAAAAGGCTGAATATAAAGAAATGAACTGCAATCATGGGGAAGACCCAGCGAACATCGTAGCGGATGAGTATCAAGGAGAGTATTAAGGAAAGTAATCCGCCCAGATAACCTAATGCCCAGCCAAACCCGGAAACCTTGCCCATATTCTCATAACCAGTTATCTCGGGTAAGAAGGCATCGTAGAAAACATTGGCAGAATTAAACCCAAAATTGGCTATAATAAAGAATATCATGCCCTTGCTAATGTCTCCTGGCCCTACAAAGTACAATAGGGCAGTAAAAATCACCGTTAGATAGCAATTGAAGAATAGGAATTTCTTTTTGGAGCGGGAATAATCTGCCACTGCTCCCAAGATTGGAGCGCTGATCGCTACCAAAGTCATAGATATACCGATAGCACGACCCCACAGCATTTCAGCATATCCGGGATCTCCGCCTACAACCTGCTGCATAAAATATACGCTATATACAACCGTCACGATGATAGTGGTAAATGCCGAATTTGCGAAATCGTACATCATCCAGCCAAGTATCTGTTTGCTGAATTTCATGCACTATCCCCCAGGCGGATGATTGGCATTTTGCCAAAGATTTGGCGTACATCTTCTTTGGGACTGGCAATAAATATCTGATAGTTTTCTTTACAGAGTTCTTGGATTTTTTCTCCATGTGAATAGTCTAATTCTGCAAACACATCATCAAAAAGCAGGATCGGGCTGATATTGGTATTGCTCTCTATCAATTTGGCTTGTATAAGCTTAAGCAAGATAACGGCAATGCGTTTTTGCCCTTGAGAGGAATAAGCCCGCATCCCAAAACGTTCCATCGAAAAACCATAGTCATCCAAATGTGCTCCCACCAAACAGCGTTGCCAAATTTTTTCTCTACTTTCATACTGCTGCAATTGCATGAGTATATCATCTAACTCAAGCTCAAAAGCGTTATGCAATACAGGTGAGTAGCTTAGTTTAAGGTTTTTTGTTTTGGGCGATATCTCTTGATAAGATGCTGTGAATTGTCTATTTAGCATATCCAGATATCTCTTGCGATACGGGTATAACGCACATAAGCTTTCGGCGAACTTGATATCCCAACTCTTTTTTTCTTCTGGGCTAAACTCTTTTTTCAGCAATTGATTTCGCTGTTCCACAACATGCAGGTAATCGCGCAATACAGCAATATACTGAGGGAATATTTGCGAAATGGCGAGGTCAAAATACTGTCTTCGAATGCGAGGTGAGCCGTTTATTAAGCCAATATCATCCGGAGCACAATAGATAACCTTAATCACCGAAAACAACGAACTTAGCTGGTGCTTTACTTCATTGTTGAGCTTAAGTATTTTTCGCATCTTAGCATAAGCCAATCGAACCTTAAGCTCCATATTGATATCTGTTGTGTATCTTGCCGACACCGTAAAGTGTTCTTTGCCCGCTTTGATGAGTTCCACATCTTGATGATAGCGAATGGATTTGCCTATTGAAGTGTAGGCAATTGCCTCTAATAGATTGGTTTTTCCGCTTCCATTTGCTCCAATAATCAGGTTGCCGCCAGCGGCAAATTCGAAACGTTGCTGCTCATAACTTCTAAAATAGTGCAGCTCAATGCTATTTAACTTCAATCTTAAAGTATTGTCTTTATGAGCGTAATGGCATCAAAAGGAAAGTGATTTCTTCATTTTCCTGATTGCTTACGTTATATATCATCAATGGATCTTTGGAGCTGCCCAGCTTGATAATCACCTTGTCGCCATCAATGGCTTCCAAAATGCTAAGCATGTAGCGATAGTTGAAAGATACACCGGTATGAGCACCTTGAAAGCTATACTCTTCGAGATTTTCTTTGGCGTCGCCGGTATCTCGATTTGATGTGTTTACTTCAAATTTCTCACTATCAAGTTCAAATCGGATGCGAAGATTATCGTCCGGGGCAACAAGTGCTACCCTACGAATGGCATTATGTAGAGTGTTCTTATCTATTACAAATTGGTTTTGCAAATCTGTAATAAAAGCCTTTTGGTATTCCGGATATTTATGCTCGATTACTTGAGAAAACACTATGTATTTGTCGTAACTAAAGATCACCTTACTGCGTTCAATCATTACCTTGATCTCTTTAGCGCTATTATCGAATATCTTTTGCAAGAAAGAAAGGGTCTTAACAGGGATAATCTTTTCTAGTGTGCCCTCTTCGGCATTTTCTTCAAATATGTTTTTCTCAGAGCTCGATTCTGCTTTATCCTTAGCGAGCAAATTAGTATTTTTAATACGAATTTCTGCTACTTTGCGCCCGTCCGTTGCCGCCATCAAATGTTCATTGGGCATTATTTTCCAGCATACACCGGTTAGAACGGCACGGTTCACATCGCTAGAAACGGCAAAACTAGTTTTAGAAATCATTCTATTAAAGAGCTGAGCATCCAAAGTGATGGCGTTATCTATTTTTACTTCTGGCACTACAGGGAAAAGAGTATAATCTGCAATTAGCAAGTTGAAATCTATCTTATTGCACTGGATCATTAAGAGCTCATCGCGACGATCGAAATTGATAATCGCATCGGGCATAAAGCTGATAATTTCATTGAGATGCTTTGCCGATACAGCTATTGTGCCCCCCTCGCTTATTGCAGCAGCAAATTCAACTACCACAGTTATGTCGAGATCTGAAGTAGTAATCTTTACCATGCCCGTTTCGACAGAGGCTTGAATAAGATAGTTAGTTAATATGGGAGAGGCGTTTTTTGCCGGAGCAACGCTGGCTAAATGTTGGATGCTTTGCATCAGTTCTTTTTTTTCTATTGCAAATCTCATGATTACCCCTATATTCATTTTTCCTTTTTTTCCAGTTTTTTGAATTTTCATATTCCGTCAACTCTTTTCTTTAGCCCCGAATTCAATTTTCGGTATCCACCGATCTTAATCAAGATTACTGCTCGCCCCTTGTTTTATGTATGCTTTAAGTATAATTTAAGCGGGGATTTTGTTGTATTTACAGGAGTATCTCTGCCTGAACCATACTTAATCTAGGGTTAAGGGAATGAGGGATGGCTGCGCAAGGTAGCCCATTTATGCTTAGTATTTAGTATGATGAGCTATTTGAGCAAGGTTTGGCTTGACAGCATTTGCCTTCCATTTTGTTTATCCTTAGTAAAAGGGAGAAAACTGATGCAAGAATTCAAAGCCTTACTAAACCAATACAAAAATCGCATCAATCTTGGCATTGTTTTGCGTGCGGTACTGGGAAACGTTTTGCTTTTTGTGGGCGGTTTGCATCTTTATTTTATATTGTGGCTGGTTCTCGGAGCTTATTCTCCTGCTTTAATTTATGCAAATATTGGAATCCGCATAGGATTGGCATTAAGCATCATATATGTAGTTTGGCAAGCTTATCGGGATATGTGGAGTCATTTCAAAATGGCTCGTTATTTAGATTTGAAACATAATGCTCAAGATGATTTATATCAGAATGCATGGGAATTGAACATAAAAGCTTCTGAAAATCCTATTAGTAAAGCGCTTCTAGAATCTGCCAATAAGAGGATTATTGCTACAGAATATTCATTGCCAAAGCTGTTTAATGCCTCAATGCTGTTAATTATCTCGATATTCTTGGTGGCAGTATGTGCCTTTTGGTATTGGTTTAGAGCAGATTTTACAACTGCTTTTACTCAGTTCTACTCCAATAAAGCTCCTCAGATTATTTACAAAGACCACATATCTCTTAGCCCAGGTAGTATTCAGATAGGGAAAAATCAGCAAGTACTCATAAAAATAAATGAACCGGATATCCGGCTTAAGCATCGCTTATTTTTCCGAGTGGGGGAAAACTGGCGGGAATTGGGGATGATGCAGAATAGCTATCTGTTTCCTCGCTTGGAGCAATCCATAGAATATTATGCCGAGAACGAGATAGCTAAAAGTGCTGTATACAAAATTACTGTCTTAGATGAACCGATAGTCCGTAAATGGCAAGTATCTTACAGCTATCCAAGCTACACCAGTATTCCAAGCTATACCGATAGTATGAGTTATGGCAATATTGAAGCATATAAAGGAAGCGTTGTTAGGTTACGGATAACCAGCAATATTCCCATTAAAAAAGCCTATATGAAGTTCGATAACGCCAGCGTTAAAGAGCTTACTGCGCTAAGTGAAACCGAATATACAACCCAAATAAAGATAGAATCTGCACATAGCTGGTATTTGGAGTTGGAAGATGAATTGGGCAGAAAATCACGACCCGAAGAGAAATACATCAGGGTATTGCCAGACGATCCTCCTCAGATTCGCATCGTGTTTCCAGGTGAAGATACTACTTTGAACCAAAACCTGATGCTTCCTCTCATAATCAGTGCCGATGACGATTTTGGATTGGCTAACTGTAGCTTGAACTACCAAGTTAATACAGATGAACTAAGAACAATAAATATTCAAAACGTGATACCCAATAAATTGTTTAATACCGATTACCTATGGGATATGCAAGCGAATGATCTCTTTCCGGGAGACGTAGTAACTTATTGGGCAGAGATTTACGACAATGCGCCTACTCCTCAAAAGGGAGTTAGTTCTCGTTTTCGGGCTCGTTTCCCATCCATAGAAGAAATATATGCAGAGATAGAACAGCAGGAACAGAATCGTAAGAGTGATCTGAGTAAGAGTTGGGAAGAAAGTGAAAAGCTGCAAGAACGGTTTGAACAAAAGCGTCGAGAATTGCTCAAAGATCCAGAATTGGCTTGGGAAGACAAGAAGCAACTTGAAGACATTTTGGCAGCGCAAGAAGAACTTGTAGAACAAGTTGATAACATTGCCGAAAGCTATCAGGATCTAATAGATAAAATGCAGGCAAACAGTGCGCTTTCGCAGGAAACATTGCAGAAGATGATGCGGATTCAAGAGTTAATGCAAGACATTGCCACCGAAGATATGTTGGAAGCTATGCGTAAATTGGAGCAGGCAATGGAAAATGTAGACCCTGCCGCATTGAAAAAGGCAATGGAGGATTTCAAATTCTCGATGGAAGATTTTGCCAAAAACATCGAACAAACTCTGGCTCTTTTGGAAAGCATCAAAAATGAACAAGCAGTACAAAAAGCTTTGCAGATTTCGGAAGAAATGGAAAAGATGCAAAAAGCTCTGCACGATAAAACCATCGATCCTTCTCAAGATGCGGAAAAATTAGCCCAAGATCAACAGCAAATATCCGATAAATATGATGCCCTTAGTCAAGAATTGGAGAAGTTACAAGAAATGCTGAAGCAAGATCCCACAGCCTCGAAGCAACTGGAAGAGTTAATGAAAGATATGAAACAAAGCCAGGCGAACAAGGATATGCAACAGAGCAGTGAGTCTTTGCAACAAAACTTACGCCAACAATCTATGCAAGCACAAACATCCGCTATGGAAAAGATGCGGCGGTTTACCATGAAACTGGCAGAGATGAAGAATTCTATGAGCTCTGGAGCGCAATCTGCCATGGCTCAAGCTATAGAACAAGCTGTGCGCGAGCTCCTCATCTTTTCTAAAAAACATGAACAAACAATAATCCGATATCAAAATGATCCATATCCCTTGGTTCCTGAGCTGATTTCATCTTATGAGGGATTGCAGATAATTTTGAATAAGTTGTTTAGCATGCCCCAAGTTAGCATGGCGATACCACCGAAGTTCTATATGGATCTATCTGAAACTAATAAAGGTTTTCGAGATATATTTGGCTCATTAGGTCAGAGTTTTACACCTAGCATCAGTCGAGAATTAAGAAGTATCCAAGCAGGCATTAACTTGATGGCACACGATTTGATTTTGGCAATGCAAAACGCATCATCTGGTGGCGGCGGAGGTGGAATGCAATCCTTAATGCAGATGTTGGAGCAAATGGGACAAGAGCAAATGGCTATGAATATGCTTACTCAGCAATTGATGATGCAGATACAAGCTCAAGGCGGTTCGATGGATAGTGCTATGCAAGAACAGATTGGTAAATTGGCTTCTGAACACGAGCGTTTGGCAGAAAACCTGAGGCGCGCCTTACAACAAGATCCTCAAGCTCAAAAACAAGGTAATGCCATTCGGCAGATAATTGAAGAAGCAGAAGCAGTGGCACGGAATTTGCGCAATCTAAGAATGGATGATGACCTCATAAAACGCCAAGAGAATATTCTAAGCCGATTGCTCGACGCACAACGTTCCATCAATAAACGTGACACTAGTGAGCGCAGAGAAGCACGCCGCAGCACCGGTGATCCTTCCGATAGAAAACCTCAGGCAGTAGATTATGATCGTTTGCGAAGGGCGATGATGCTGGACGATAGCTTCAAAAAGTATCCCAGAGAATATCAACAGCTTATAATGGAATATCTGAAGCTTTTAGAAGAGAGCAGTCAATAATGCGTAAATATGCATGTTTAATCATCACGTTAATTATGCTTTCCCTGCTTTGGGGTCAATACGATGAACGGCAGATATTGGTTCAGCAAGCGAATCAACTTATGGTTCAACGTCAGTATGATAGAGCGGAGGAAGTATTTTTACAGATTATCGCCCAATATCCAGACGATATAAATTCCATTCTTCAACTTACTCAATTGTATTTATCACTATCTCAAGAGGTAAAAGTTGAGGAAATGTTGCAAACCCATCAGCGGCACATACCTGAAAATGCATATACCGAGCTTAGAATCCAATTACTGATTTTACAGGGCAAACATGAACAGGCAAATAGCTTGGCAGATTCATATTTAGAGATATATGGTTCCAACAGAAGTAAGTATAATTTGATCGCTTCCTATTTTTCTGGGCGGGGTGATAATGAAAGTGCGATAAGGATTTTTGAGGCAGCCAGAAGAGTTCACGGCGATGATATTTTTGCTGTAGAAATAGCTTCGGCAGCCATGAAATGTGGCTTGTATGAGAAGGCTTTGCGCGAGTATCTCAACCATTCCGCCAATGCACAAAATACCAACCTTTTCATTAGAAATCAAGTATCGGAGATAGTCCGGGAAGATAGTACTCTCATAAATGTAGTAAGAAACTTTGCCAATACCCATGATAATTTCGTTATTAAAGAGATTTATGCCTTAGCTTTAATGACTATAAAGAACTATGAAGAGGCATTAGAAACCTATAAACAGATGCCTCTTACTTATCTGCGGAATTTTGCTGCAGAACAGCTTAAACTTGGTAATTTGGATATTACTCTAAAGGCGTATCGATTCTTGGGGCAGAATGCCGAACAGCCTGCTCAAAGGTTATATTACGGTTATGAGGTAGCAAATATCTTCTTCCAATCGGCTCAATATGATTCTACCGAAAATATTATTAACGAATTGTTGCAAGACCCTTCTTGGAATAAGCCCAAACAAGCAGGTAAAAGCAGCCTTTTGGTAAAGTTGCGCAGGCTTAAGGCAGAAAATGACCTTGCCTTGGGAGTTGAACTGAATAGGGTAAGGCAGTGGATTGAGCAAACCAAAGACTATAGCGTTTATCACGATGAAATTCAGGAATTAGATGTGGATTTAGCTCGTTTTGCAATTCTGGATGAGGATTTTGAGACTGCCAAGAGCACTCTAAAGCGTATTGTCGTGCAAGATTATTTGGCAGAGCGACACTATCTGGAGTTTTTATTGGCGCTTATGCAAGGCGAGAAAGCTGAGGCAGATTCTCTAATGCACGAATATGTTCTTAAGCACCCTGATTCTGAATATACCAACGATATAATTTATTTGAATATGCTAAGTATTAATATGAGTGATATCCAGCTCCAGAACTTTAGCAAAGCAATCCGCATGCTGCAACTGTTCAAACCGGAAGGAATACAAATTTTAGTAGATCTATTTGAACAAAACGATGATGAAGAGTTATTGATGCTAGCCATTGAATGGTCTTTGGCTTTAGGAGACATCACGCAAGCTGAAGTCCTCTTAGCCCATGATTTCAAGGATGAATTGGCTCGAGATTATGCACTTATGTTAAGTCTGTTTCTTATTCAAGAAAGAGAAACAGAAATCCAGCTTGCCCAAGAGTTCCTGAAGAACAAGCCAAACAGCATTTTCTCACCCAGATTTCGACAGATAATTTCGCGTATGTCTGCTCGACAAATAAGTATGTAAGTACATTGAAATAATGGAGATTCAAATGAATATTCGCAAAGCTTATACCTTTGATGATGTACTACTTTTACCCAAGCACTCTACTGTATTGCCTGCAACGGTGGAGCTGGGCACCAATATTACTTCCAAAATTGCTTTAAAAATTCCTTTGCTTTCTGCGGCAATGGATACCGTCACTGAAGCAGATACTGCTATTGCCATCGCCAGAGAAGGTGGATTGGGCGTGATCCATAAAAACTTAAGTATCGAGGAACAAGCTCGGCAAGTACACCTGGTTAAGCGTGCTGAAAGTGGAGTAGTTGTTCATCCTTACACAGTATCTCCTAATGACGACCTTGCCAGAGTTCTAGCCTTAAAAGCTAAACATCGGGTGGGAGGATTTCCAGTTGTTGAAAACGACCTTTTAGTGGGCATTCTTACTAACAGAGATATTCGCTTTGAGGAGAATCTCAAACGAAAAGTTAAAGAAATGATGACTCCACTTGAGCATCTTGTAACAGCTCCGGAAAGTATTAATTGGGAGCAAGCTACCAATCTTCTGCAAAAACATCGCATAGAGAAGCTGCTTTTAGTAGATAACTTGGGGAAACTAAAGGGTATGATTACCGTAAGAGATATCCTCAAACGGCAAAACTATCCTCATGCCGTGCAAGATAAACAAAATAGGCTGTTGGTGGCAGCAGCAGTAGGCGTAACAGGTGATTATCTGGAACGTGCGCAGGAATTGGTTAGAGCAGGAGTAGATATCATTGTGATGGATACTGCTCATGGTCACCATATCCATTTTAAGAACGCATTGTATCAGATAAAAAAGAAGCTAAACACTGAAGTATTGGCTGGGAATGTTGCTACCAAAGAAGCTTGTAGATATCTAATAGATAATGGAGTAGATGCGGTTAAGGTAGGTATAGGTCCAGGATCTATATGTACTACAAGAGTTGTATCGGGCGTTGGCGTACCACAGCTTTCGGCAATTATGGATTGCGCAGAAGAAGCAGATAAAAGCGGTATCGGGCTTATTGCTGATGGTGGCATCAAATACTCTGGAGATATAGTGAAAGCCCTTGCCGGTGGAGCTGCAGCAGTAATGATTGGATCGCTATTTGCTGGGTGTGATGAAAGCCCTGGAGAAGCGATAATCTATAACGGTAGAAGATTTAAAAGCTATCGAGGAATGGGATCCATAGGTGCGATGAAAAGAGGTAGTAAAGACCGCTATTTCCAAAATTCAGTATCGGAGAACAAACTCGTTGCCGAAGGAATTGAAGGTATGGTACCCTATAAGGGACCTTTAAGTGAGTTTATCTATCAGCTAATTGGTGGTTTACGCAGCGGTATGGGATATATTGGGGCAGCAAATCTTTCCCAATTACGAATAAATGCCGAGTTTGTGGAAATAAGCTCGGCGGGACTCAAGGAATCACATCCTCACGATGTGCGCATTACCAAAGAAACTCCGAACTATCAAAGCGGAGATTGATAGCTCCAAGCAAAGCCTTTTGAGTGCTTTTCTTTACCACCTAAAGGTTGAGCGAGGTATGGCAGCAAACAGCATCGAGGCTTACGAGCGCGATATCAAAGATTTCTTGGTTTACACTCAAGAGTCGGTATCAAATTGCTCTGCTCAAGACTTGATTGAGTATCTGAGCCTACTTCAGGATATGGGACTGCAGAATAGTTCATTGGCTCGCAAGCGTGTAGCCATCAAGCAGTTTTTCGATTATCATCTGCAAAACGATCATCCGGTTAGCCTGGATTTTGATATGGTTCCCGCTATAGGCATTGGTAGCTATTTGCCAGATACACTCTCAGTTGAGGAAATGCGGCTTTTGCTGGATAGTTTAGCTACGGATAGCAGCCTTGCCTATCGTAATAAAGTAATGATGGAGCTATTGTATGCTACTGGGATGCGTATTTCAGAGCTTTTGGGGCTAACAATACACGATCTGAATACCAGCCAGCACATGATATTAGTGCAAGGTAAAGGCAGCAAGCAGCGCTATGTACCTTATATTAAACGATTAGACCCATTGTTGGATGTCTATTTAAAGGTTCATCGCCCAATCTTGCAACAAATCAAACAAGGCGATATTCTTTTCTTAAACAGATTTGGTAACAAACTATCACGGATGGGTTTTTGGAAGATACTTAAAGAGGCTACGATAAAAGCGGGGATCAAGCATGATATCAGTCCTCACACTTTTCGGCATTCATTTGCCACCCATCTTTTGGAGGCAGGAGTAAATTTGCGCATAGTGCAAAGCCTTTTGGGGCACTCAAGTATTAATACTACTCAGATATATACACATGTGGATATGCGCTTATTGATAGAAACACACAAACAATACCATCCCCGCGCATAGATACTTACAGAGATAAGACTTAGGAGATAAAAAATGAGAAAGATTGCATTATTTGGATTCATTTTTCTTGCACTTACTGCTTGTTCAAAAGGCAAGAAAGAGAACAACGTATTAAGTATAACTTTGGATTGGACTCCCAACACAAATCACACAGGATTATATGTAGCCCAGGAACTGGGATATTTTGATGATGAAGGCTTGGAAGTTCAAATTCTTCAGCCAGGGCAGGGAGTAACTGATCAAATTGTTGCTACAGGGAAAAGCGAATTTGGTATCAGCTATCAAGAAAACGTAATCCGCGCACGCAGTGAAGGCATCCCATTAGTTTCTATTGCCGCAGTTATTCAGCACAATACATCCGGCTTTGCTTCCCTTGAAGAAGCCGGCATAATAAGCCCCAAAGATTTTGAAGGTAAGCGTTACGGCAGTTGGGATAGCCCATCAGAGATGGCAATTTTAGAAAACGTTATGAGTAATTCAGATGCAGACATAAGCAAAGTAGAAGTTGTATCTGGAGTTTACGATTTTTTCTCAACTATAGGAAAAGACGCAGATTTTGAATGGATTTATTACGGTTGGGATGGTGTAGTAGCCAAACAAAAGGGCATTGAGTTGAATTATATCCCTCTCAAAAACTTAAATCCGGTTTTCGATTATTATACTCCAGTTATAATCAGCAGTGATAGTTATTTAAAGAATAATCCTGAGCTAACTCAAAAGTTCATGGCTGCAGTTAAGAAGGGCTACGAGTACTGCATTAAAGAACCACAAAAATCAGCAGATATACTACTTAAACACGTACCAGAGCTCAATCCGGATCAAGTAAAACTAAGCATGGACTACCTTGCCCACGAGTATCAATCGGATGCAGAATACTGGGGTTTACAAAGCAGTGAAGTATGGTATGGATTTGCCAATTGGATGAGTGACGAATCTCTGATTCCCAAATCTATCGAGATAGATAAAGCCTTTACTAACCAATACTTGATGCCCTAATGCCAATACTGCGTGCTCAACAGCTTGAGAAATCGTTTCTGTTTCAAGGAGAAATCTCTAAAGTATTGAAAGGGATAAATCTCGAGCTGCAGGAAGGTGAGTTTGTTAGTATTGTGGGAGCCAGCGGATGCGGGAAAACTACTCTTTTAGAAATACTTGCTGGTATTACTTTCTCCGATAATGGAAGTATCTACTATATGGATAGAGATATTACTTGTAAAGCTGGATATTTGGGCTATATGCCTCAATCTGATATGCTGTTCCCTTGGCTAAAAGTTATAGACAACATTCTTTTGCCGGCAAAAATAAGAGGAGGTGACACCAAACAAGAGAAACGGAAAGCACTGGACTTACTACCGATATTTGGTCTTGAAGATTACGC
>JAJBBD010000024.1 GCA_020532355.1 Candidatus Cloacimonadota bacterium
AACTACAAGGCCAGAAGAAGTATTATAAACTTTTTGCGCTCCGCAAAATACTCAAATATGGTGCAAGCATTGTGGCTTATCCTCAAGTCGCAGAGATCACTAATATCATGTTCGAAAACCGCTACAAAGATAAGGAGAATTACTTTTTGAGTGGTTTTGCGGTAAAACCGGAATTGCAAACAGGCAGTTCGTGCAATAAAGTGTCAGCATTAAGACACACATTTGCGCACATATTGAACAAAAGAAGACAGTGTGTTGGTTGCAATAGCGGCTTAGAAATGTATAAATAAAAATATTTGTTCAAGTGTAAGTACATGGTATACAGCGCAATGTGAATGTAAAAGATAAAAAAAATGCCCAGTATTTGGAATTGGCACAGCTCTTGCTCTAAAGATATCTGTGCTACGGCACATATTATAATGTGAACACAATAAGTGAAACACTAAATTAAAAAACTTAACCCCAAAAAGGAGATTACCATGGGAACTCAACAAATTCTTTTGATCGTACTCAGCGTTATTATCGTCGGTGTAGCTATAGCCGTCGGTATCAGCATGTTCAATAGCCAGGCTTACAACAGCAACAAATCCGGTATTGCAGCCGATGCTCAAAGCTTTGCTACCCAGATCGTACAATACTACAAAACTCCAGAATCCCAAGGCGGATACGGTGGAGGCGATATTGACTCACTTTCTGTATCATCCATTGCCGGTTACCTTGGTTTTGATGCTACCACCTTTGACACAACTAACGAAAATGGCACATACACCATTAGCACAGACGGAACGAGTGGTTATCCTATAATTACTGGTGTTGGCTCTGCTGAGAAAGGCGGCTATAATCCACAAATAGTTACCACAGTTGAACTTCCTTCCGGCGAAATCACTGCTGTTGCTTCTGACGTTGAAGTTGAAACCGAAGGTTAATTCAAGAAATTAATTATACTTTTATAGTACCTTACATAAGATTGGTCAAGAAAGTTCTTGACCAATCTTGCTATTAAGCTTAATTGATGATTGTAAGTAATTTTTAGCTAATCAAATTATCTAACGATAATCTGATCAAGCGGTTAGCTACAGCATTACTAGAATTTTGAGCAAAAATATACTAATGTATTGTTATCAGGTTGAAAGCAACAATATTGGAATAATGACCCGAATCCAGTAAAAGCAAGGTGGAGTAGCCGTGGCAAAAGAGTACCGCTTCAAGGGCATTGGAGCACAGGGAAAGTTGGTTCAGGGGACTTTTATGGCCGAAAACGGCAAGGCTGCAAAGAACCACCTGAACAAGATTGTAAAAAAGTACCACCTGCGTATAAGCACTTTTGAAAAGAAGCGCGATTGGCTATACACCGTTTATTCTGAAGGCAAGAAAAAACCGTTTAAGGGCAGACAATCGGCTTACACAAAACAAGATGTGGCAGCAGCTCTTACTAAAATGGGTTATAGCAAATTCCAGATAAATCCCGTTCTCTTTGATATTCCCCAGAAAGTAGGACTTGCCGATGTAATGATGTTTATCAAGCTCTCCACGACCATGCTTAAGGATAAAATGAGTTTTGGTAAAATATTGGAGATGCTATCTGAAGAGCAGACGAATAGAACATTTAAGGACGCTTTAATACAGATAGAGAGTCAGCTCAAGGGTGGGGCAGAAGGCAGGGAAGTGTTTGCCCGTTTTACCCATGTGTTTGGCAAGTTTCCGGCCTTCATGCTTGGTTTGGCAACCAAGAGTGGTAATATGGCGGATGTATTTGAGGCGACCAGCAAATTCATCGAGCGCGATATGGAGATTCGTAAAAACATAAAAAAAGCACTAATATCTCCATTGTTTGCGGTACTTGCAACAATTGGTGCAGTAATGTATTATGTAGTGGAGATATTTCCCGCTACGGCGCAGATGTTTGTAAAATACGGTATGGAATTACCTCCCATGACCAAAGCAACTTTGGATGTTAGTGATTGGCTGGCGATATATTGGTGGGTAATAGCTTTAGGAGTAATAATTCCTATTGTGGCTATTTGGAGATGGTGGGCAACACCTAAAGGGAGAATTTGGCGCGATGCGCACATCGTTAAGCTGCCGGTGGTTGGTCATTTGATACATAAATCTGCCATAGAGGTATATTTTAGAGTTTTTGGCACAATCTATGCGGGTGCAGGAGACAACATCGAAACTATTAAAACGGCAGCTGAAGCATGCCGAAATGCCTGGATGGAAGATAGAATCAAGCGTATAACCATACCATTAATGTTGAGTGAAGGTGAGGCATTAGTACCCTCAATGGAAGCTTCGGGAGTTTTTAACCGCACCACATTAACGCGGTTACGCACTGGGCAGGAAACCGGAAATATCCTCCAAGCGGCAGAGCAGATAGCCAGCTATTATGAGGCTGAGACCACATACAAGATGAACAACTTGATTGAATATATCCAAACTTTTGTGGGACTCTTTATTTCTATTGCCATTTCGTTCTTAACTATTGTGTCTTCAGAGATTGCAACAATTTCTCCTCCAACGGCGTAAGCATTATGTTATTGAATAAGTTTGCCAGGTATCTTATAAGTAAAAACATCTTTGAACGCGAACTGGTGGAAAATGCAAGCAGGAAAATGCTGGAATATGGAGAGAATTCTGCCGGGGCATTAGCAAAGATAATGGTTAGCGACTTTGCCGCTGGGCACGACGAAGTTTATGAAGCCTTGGCAAAGCATTATGCTTTTCCCCAGCATGACGTTGATGTAGAACAGCTTACTGAAGCTGAGAAGGATATTTGTAAGCAAATTCTGGCGAATATTCCGGAAGATCTGAAAAAGAAGCTTTTGTACCATAAAATATTCCCTTTTCAGTTGATAAATCGGGATCGGGAAATATTACAGGTATTGGCATCTGATCCTACCGACAAACTGATTCAGGAAATAATTGAACAAAGTCCTTATAAGCGGCTGGAAATTTACTGGGCAAGCCTAAAAAGCATTGAAGATCTTATTGCTGTTCTATCCCCACAGAAAAATGAATTTCTGCAGTTGTTAGAAGAGGCAGGGCAAATTCTTACTGATGTTGACGATGGTTCCAGCGGATTAGATTTGAATGAACAGGCTCTGGATGAAGAAATCAATAAGAGCTTATTGGTTAATCTCTTTGAGGGTGC